>JADGBM010000042.1 GCA_015231515.1 Desulfobulbaceae bacterium | reverse complement strand
GAAACAGCTGAGGTCGCAATTAAGGCTGCTATGACAGGTCATCTTGTTCTTTCTACTCTTCACACCAATGACTGTCCTGCCACAATTGGCCGCTTAATCGACATCGGCATTCCTTCATATATGCTTGCTTCCGCCATAACAATGGTTCAATCGCAGCGCTTAGGCCGCAGACTTTGTCCAGAGTGTAAGGGTATAGAAGAACCTCGTGACAGGGCAGAACTTTTAGCCTTTGGTTTTAAGGAGTCACAGATTACAGACGACCTTAAGCTCTATGAGCCAAAGGGGTGTGGAACCTGTAATGGCGGTGGCTATAAAGGCCGTGTTGGTTTCTTTGAACTCATGGAGGTTACCGACGAAGTCAGTAAGGCTATTAACGCCGAGGTGCCGGAAGATCAACTGCGGAAAATAGCAATTCAGGAGGGGATGGTTCCATTGCGTAATGCTGGTATTCAGCAGATGATTAAGGGGGTTACCTGTTTTGCTGAAGTAAATCGAAAAACAGTAGTTACCGAGGAAAGTCTCCCCGCCTATCTCGTTAATCCAGATGTTGAAAATTATGAAGATGGTGATTCCATTATACGACAAGGCAATAAAGATATTGATTTTTTTAAGCTCATTCAGGGCGCCGTCATGGTTGTAAAAGATGGTAAGAAGATTGCCGAAATTGTTGAGCCTGGTGAGTATTTTGGTGAAATGTCGGCAATCACCAAGGAGGTGCGATCGGCGAGCATTGTCTCAAAGGGCCGTTCTGTCATAAAGCGTTATCCTGGTGATAAATTACCGGAAATCATTGAAAAGTATCCAGATGTATCCTCCCACCTTTTTAAAGCCCTGGCAGCCCGCCTTGCTCAGGCCAACGCAATCATGGTTAAGTTGGCGGGTGATCGCACCAGAAAAAGTTGAAAATCACACCTCAAAAAGTGATGTTTTTTTAGTATATCTACCTATTGCTAACACCTTGTCAATACAGTATATTTTTTTGAATTTTTGAAAAATATTTTACATAAACTGTATCTGCCGAACTGCTGCTTTCTTGTATTACCCTTTATTTGTCCGCAGCATCCAAAATATATATTAAGATACTAATAATTTTCGATAATAATTAAGGAGTGAGCTATGAGCGCAAAAATTCTCAGTGGTACTGAAACAGCTAAAGAAATTCGTGAAGAGCTTAAGAAAGAGATTGAAGAACTCAAGGAAAAACACAATGTAGTCCCTGGCCTGGTTACAATTCTGGTGGGAGCAGATCCTGCCTCACAGTCTTATGTGACCGCTAAAAATAAAACTGCCAAAAACATTGGTATAAACTCAGAACAGATCAACCTGCCAGCTGATACAGCTGAAGCCGAGCTGCTTGAACTTATTGCAAAATGCAACAATGACGACAAAGTCAATGGCATTCTGGTTCAGCTTCCCCTTCCAAAACACGTCAATGAGGCAAATGTTTTAACTGCCATCGACCCCGATAAAGATGTAGACGGTTTTCACCCTGTGAATGTTGGCCGAATGATTCTAGGCGAACAATGCTTTTTGCCTTGCACTCCTCATGGTATTCTGGAGTTGATTCAGCGTTCAGGCGTTGACACCAGTGGAGCCGAAGTTGTCGTTGTTGGTAGAAGTAATATAGTTGGCAAACCCATAGCAAACCTTATGCTGCAAAAAAGGCAGGCTGGAAATGCAACCGTAACTATATGTCATACTCGTACTAAAAATATGGCAGAACACACCAGGAGAGCCGACATCATAATTGCAGCTGCAGGTGTACCAAAAATGATTACTGCCGATATGGTTAAAGATGGCGTTGTTGTTATTGATGTCGGTGTTAACCGCATAGGTATGAGTGAATCCGGCAAGGCAATTCTGGCTGGTGACGTTGATTTTGAAAGTGTAAAAGAAAAAGCATCTGCTATTACTCCGGTTCCAGGTGGAGTTGGGCCAATGACAATTACGATGTTAATGAAAAACACCGTTCAGGCTGCAAAAGTTGCCGCTGGACTTTTATAAAAAATTCATTTAAATAAAAATCTTACTTGGCCCTGGCATTTGAAAACTGTTGCTCCATAGAGTGATACAGACTGAGGGAAAATAATGGCAAAGAAACGAACAGAATGTGACAGTTGTGACGGAATCACCTGTCAATCAACTATTGAAGTGCTACAACAGGATATCGCTAAAGATGTGAAGACGGCGTATCACAGGAAAGAAGCCCGCGGTATGTCGGCATGCCTTTTTGGTTCAGGAGGAGTCTGCTGCCGGCATTGCAATATGGGTCCATGTCAGATCATTGACGGCGTTGACGAAATGATTGGTATCTGTGGTGCTACTGCAGACACAGTTGCAGCAAGAAACTTTGCGCGGATTATTGCGGCCGGAACTGCTGCACACACCGATCATGCCCGTGAAATGGTTCGCGGTTTTATTGAGACAGCTAAGGGCAATGGACCGCATAAAATTCAAGATGTTGATAAGTTGAAAAAACTTGCAAAAGTGTTTGATATTGCAACTGATGACCGTGAAGTTAATGATATCGCGCTCGAGCTTGGCGAAAAAGCACTTGCTGAATTTGGCAGTCAGGATAATACACCGATTACCATGCTAAAACGCGCTCCCGCACCACGGCAAAAATTGTGGAAAAAGCTTGGCATTGAACCTCGTGGCTTCGATCGAGAAGTTGTTGAGATGATGCACAGAACCCATATGGGTGTTGATCAAGAGTATAAAAATATTATGCTGCAGGGATCTCGCTGTGCTTTAGCCGATGGCTGGGGTTCATCAATGCTTTCAACTGAGCTTACGGACATAATGTTCGGTACCCCGGTGCCGCGACGCTCTATCGTTGACTTAGGTGTTTTGCAGGCTGATCAGGTTAATATTACAGTACATGGTCATGAGCCGCTTCTGGCTGAGTCGCTGTGTATTGCAGCACAAGATCCCGAAATGCTTGATCTGGCCAAGAAACAAGGGGCTAAAGGGATTAATCTTGCCGGTGTCTGTTGTACTGGTAATGAGATATTAATGCGACGCGGAATTCCGGTTGCTGCAGGATTTGTTCAGCAGGAGATTGTCCTGGCGACCGGTGCGGTGGAGGCAATGGTAGTCGATGTTCAATGCGTAATGCAGTCGGTTGGTGAGATTGTCAAGGGCATGCATACCGATATCATCACCACAAATTATCGAGCCAAAATGCCAGGCGGAGTTCATATCCAGTTTGAAGAACACGCTGCACTTGAGTCCGCCAAGAAGATACTGACTCACGCGATTATGAACTTCAAAAAGCGCAGCAAGAAATTCTATATTCCTGAACAAAAGAAACTCGATGTCGTGGTCGGTTTCAGTCATGAAACCATTAACTATATGTTAGGTGGTCGATTCAGAGCAAGTTACCGACCACTTAACGACAATATTATCAATGGTCGTATTCGTGGTATCGGGGTCATAGTTGGTTGTGATAATTTTAAATTAGCTGATGACGCCCATGAAATCATAGCACGAGAACTCATTAAAAATAATGTGCTTGTCCTTGCTACCGGATGTGCAGCAACTTCCTTAGGCCGTGCTGGATTAGCAACACCTGAAGCTGCTAAATATTGCGGTGACGGTCTTGCTTCAATATGTGAGACCGTCGGTTTGCCGCCAGTATTGCATATGGGGTCATGTGTCGATAATAGCAGGGTGCTTATTGCGGCAACTGAGATGGTCAAGCAGGGCGGACTCGGTGATGACATCTCTGATCTGCCGGCCATTGGTACAGCGCCATTGTGGATGAGCGAGAAAGCTGTTGCTATCGGTCAGTATTTTGTTGCCAGTGGTGCTCAGGTTATATTCCAGAACCTTCCAACAACAGGTGCTAAGGAGTTCAACAAATATCTTCTTGAGGGTATTGCGGATCAACTTGGTGCGCACTGGAATGTCGCCAGTGATCCAAAAGAAATAGCTAGAATTATGATCGCAAAGATAGACGAAAAGCGAGAAGCACTTGGCATTAATAAGAAGGCAGAAAGAGTGCTCATGGATATGAAGATGCGACGGGATCTTGAAGGTGGCTCAATCGCCGGAGTCGGATGCACGGGGCCTCAAGCCAACTAGTGTGAAGTAAGGCACTATGAGCTAATTTTAGTCAATTAATAGCGCAAGGAATACAATTAATGAAGTCTGCCAGTCGCTTGGAACAAATACTTAAATCAGGCAAATTTGCTGTTACCGGTGAGCTAGGGCCACCAAAAAGCAGCAGTTTGGAAGCAGTACGGCAAAAGGCCCGAATTCTCAAGGGGCATGTTGATGCAGTTAATATTACAGACTGCCAGACCGCAATAGTTCGCATGTCCAGCATTGCCGCCGGCTTGATTGTCCTTTCAGAAGGAGTTGAGCCGGTCATTCAAATGACCTGTCGAGATCGTAACCGTATCGGCATGCAAAGTGACATTCTTGGGGCCTCTGCTTTAGGGCTAAAGAATCTCCTTTGCCTTACAGGTGATCATCAGAAATTTGGGAATCATCCTGGCTCCAAGGGCGTATTCGATATGGATTCCATCCAACTCCTTGGGATGATGCGCGGTCTTCGTGACAATAAAGAGTTTCAATGCGGTGAAAAAATAAAAGATAATGAGCCTAAACTTTTCTTGGGCGCGGCAGCAAATCCCTTTGCTGGTCCCGCACAATTCCGTGCCGCTCGAATGGGCAAGAAAATTGAGAATGGCGCAGATTTTATTCAAACCCAGATTGTCTACAATGTAGAAAAGTTTGCTGAGTTCATGAGAATGGCCAGAGAGCTTGGACTGCACGAAAAGGCATATATCCTCCCTGGAGTAACGCCACCTCGCTCGTTAGGTATGGCCAGATATATGAAAAATTTCGTGCCTGGCATGGACGTGCCCGATGAGATTATCGAGCGCTTAAAAGGTGCAAAAGACAAAGAAGATGAAGGCATTAATATTTGTGTCGATATTATCAATCAAGTTAAGGAAATAGAAGGTGTAAGCGGCGTTCATGTTATGGCCATCGAATGGGAGAGCGCTGTACCTGAAATTCTATCGCGTGCTGGTCTCAGTAAACGTCCTGAAGTTGATATGGTAATTGCTCCGACCCTGACTCCCACTGAACAAATTGTTGTTACCTCAACGACAACAAGCTCTTCAGCAGAAGAGATTCTGGCTGCTGCACATAAAGAGGCCCTGGCAATTGTTGAGAACGCGAAGCAGCAAGCCCTATCAGTTCAACAGGGTACCGGCACAGCAACACTAATTACGACTGAAGATAAAGACGCAGGAGAACATGCAATGAATGAGAAGGAACGTCAATTGGCGCTTGAATCTGTAAGACTTGGCTTAAATGCCTTGAAAAAGGCCTACGGTCTTTCAGATGATCAGTTTGAAGCATTGGTGAAGTTTGCCGGTGCCGAAGCAATTTTATTAAAAGATCCTCCAGCAGCTACTCCGCAAGTTGCTGTCACTCCAGTCGCAACACCTGCACCAGCAGTAGAAATAAAACCCGCAACTGTTGATGACTCAAAGGCAATTGCCGATGCCCAAAAAGAGGCTGATGCTAAAGCTGCAGCCCAAGCTAAGGCCAAAGCTGATGAAAAAGCAGCTGAAGAGGCCAACCGTCTTGCCGAGGAAAACAAGAAGGCAGCTGAAGCAAAAGCTGCTGCGGAAGCTAAAAAAGCTGAAGAAGCCAAGAAAGTCGAACAACCAAAGCCGGCAGAAGCCGCTTCCGCTGCGCCTGCTGCAACACAGCCAGCTGAAGTCTCAGCGGCTGAATTAAAAGCAGCAAGTGGTTCATTAAAGGAACGCGCCGGTAAATTGCCGGAAAATCATTATGTACGTAATTACACAGGTGCTATCCGTGAGACTGTTTTGGGAAATGAAGGGCATACGATTTCCGTTGGTGCGACCAACACACTGCCATTTCAACTTTTCGAAGGTGAAATGAATCATAAACCTCTTATCGCTCTCGATGTGGTTGATGCCAATACTGATGAGTGGCCAGAGACCCTGAGGCGTCATTTTGCCGATGTCCTTGGCGATCCGGCAGCCTGGGCCCAGAAATGTGTTAAGACATATGGTGCTGAAGCAATATGCCTTTCCCTGGTCAGTACTGATCCAAATGGTATTGACAGGTCCTCGTCGGAAGCTGCAAAAACTGCAAGTGCTGTTATAAATGCGGTTGATGTCCCTCTGATTATCTGGGGCTGCGGTAATTCTGATAAGGACACAGACACCTTACGTGAAATAACATCTACGATTGGTGACAAGAAGGTCTGCCTGGCACCATTGTCAGACGCCAACTACCGATCACTTGGAGCAACAGCAATGGCTTTCAATCATCCTATGGTTGCAGCCTCTCCGATCGATGTAAACCTGGCTAAACAGTTAAATATCCTGCTCGAAAACCTTGGTGTTTCTCTCAATAATGTAATGATGGATCCATCTGTTGGTGCCCTAGGTTATGGTATTGAATATACCTATTCTGTCATGGAAAGGATCAGGATAGCTGCACTTACTCAGCAGGATGAAAAACTCCAGGTACCTTTTATCTGTAATCTTGGACGCGAAGTGTGGAAAGCCAAAGAGTGTCGTCTGCCCTCTGATAATTTATTAGGTGATCAAGAAAAACGTGGCGTTATGATGGAAGCAATTACAGCAGCCTGTATGCTCCTCTGTGGCGGTGATCTTCTTATTATGAGACATCCACATGCTATGAATTTAGCAAAATCACTTATTAAAGGCCTGATGAGCTAACAATAAATTACGTTTGAGCAAAGGAGTAACAAATGTCTAAAATTATATGTTCAGCAGCCATTCGTGGGGCGCATAAAATTGTCGATATGGCTGAGGAAAGTTACGAAGCGGCTGTCAAGAAATACGGCCAGGAGCAAGAGGTCGCTTTTCCAAATACGGCATATTATCTACCAATCATATACAGTATGCTCGGCGCTAAGATTCAAACAATTGGCGACATGAAGGAGATTTTCCAGGAGTGTCGTAAACTTCTGCCGGATTTAGTCAGTGACAAAGTGTGGCTCCCATATCTAGCCCCGGCGCTTGATGCAGGTATGGCGACATTTTTTGCTGAAGAGATGTATGAGGCGATTCGTTATTTGAATGAACCGAATTTTTATACAAAAACTGAAGATCCGCTTGATGATAATTTGTGGTTGGGCGCAGCCGATGATGTAATTTTCAGAAAACGCGGCGTTGAATTTGTGGATGGCTCGGCTCCAGGGTTTGCTGCAATTGTTGGTGCCCCTCCAACTTCAGAAATAGCTAAAAAAATTGCGACAGAGCTTCAGGAGAAGAATTTATATATCTTCATGCATGACCATAATCAAGGTACGTATATGCCTGACCAACTCGTTAAAGAGGGGGTTCAGGTTGGTTGGAATACACGCTTGGTACCATTTGGTCCTACTTACACCTCTGCTGTTTTCGCTATTGGTTTTGCCTGTCGTGTTGCTATGGCCTTTGGTGGTATCAAACCTGGCGATTCAATAGGAAATCTGATTTACAACAAGGACAGAACCTATGCCTTTGTAATGGCTCTTGGCGAGGTAAGTGACGAATGGTATGCAAATGCTGCTGGAGCCATTAACTGGGGATTTCCAACAATTTCTGATTACGATATACCAGAGGTTCTCCCAACAGGAATCTGCACATATGAACATGTGGTCAGTAGAGTGCCACATGATGAAATTGTACAGAAAGCGATAGAGGTTCGTGGTCTTAAGGTAAATGTAACAAAAATAGACATACCAATGTCTTTTGGACCTGCTTTTGAGGGTGAGCGTATTCGTAAAGACGACCTTTTCATGGAATGTGGTGGTGGTCGAACCCCGGGTGTTGAGGTTCTTATTTCCAAAGAGATGGATGAAGTTGAAGATGGTCTGGTAATTGTTGAGGGACCCGATATTCAGGATATTAAAGAGGGGCAGAATCTTCCAATAGCAATTCTTGTTGAAGTAGCCGGGCGTGAAATGCAGTCAGATTTTGAGCCGATTCTCGAAAGACAATTTCACCATTTAATTAACTATATCCAAGGAATTATGCATATTGGCCAACGTAATATCATGTGGGTACGAATTGGCAAGGGTGCAGTTGAAAAAGGTTTTTCATTTAAACATGTAGGGCGCGTCTTGCATGGAAAACTCCATCAGGAGTTTGGCGCCATTTTAGATAAAGTTCAGGTCAAAATCTACACCATTGCTGAAAAGGTTGCTGAAGTTCAAGAGCTTGCTAAAAAAGTCTACACCGATCGTGATCTTCGTCTTGGCAGTATGACTGACGAAACAGAGGATGTTTTCTACTCTTGTACTCTCTGTCAGTCTTTTGCCCCAAGCCATGTATGTGTAATCACTCCTGAGCGAGTCGGGATGTGCGGTGCATATAACTGGCTCGACGGTAAGGCTTCTTACCAGATTAACCCCACAGGCCCCAATCAACCGATTGAAAAAGGCGAATGTCTTGATGATAAGAACGGTTTCTTTCAGGGGATCAATCAGTTTGTTAACCAGGCATCTCGTGGCGCGGTGCCGGATGTCTCATGTTACTCATTGATGAACAGCCCGATGACTGCCTGTGGATGTTTTGAGTGTATCGCGGCAATGCTGCCCCAATGTAATGGCGTTATGATTGTTGATCGTGACTTCCGAGGGATGACACCATCCGGGATGAAGTTCACAACATTGGCTGGTATGGCCGGTGGTGGTGCTCAAACACCTGGTTTTATGGGTGTTTCTAAACATTATATATCAAGCTCTAAACTGCTCATTGCTGAAGGTGGTCTTAAACGCATTGTCTGGTTACCAAAAGCCCTTAAAGAAGAGATCAAAGATAAACTGATGATACAGTGCGAAAAAATGGGTATGCCGGAATTTTATGATATGATCGCCACTGAGGAAATTGGTGAGACCGAAGAAGAGATCATGAAATTCCTTAAAGAGAAAGGACATCCAGCACTTGAAATGGAGTCCGTTGTATAAAGTTCTTTTTTAATTGATGACACTTACATTTTAATTATCTCGTTACTATAAATTAGTACATATCTCGATATACTGGAGGAAAATAACAATGGCTTTAACTGGCATACAAATCCTGAAAATGCTGCCTAAGAAAAACTGTGGGGAATGTAAAATACCTACCTGCCTCGCTTTTGCTATGAAGGTAGCAGCAGGACAAATTGAAATCGGTGAATGTCCATATGTTGATGCTGATGTTATCGCAACGATTGGCGAAGCGTCTGCGCCTCCGATTCGAACTGTGAAAATAGGTGATGGCGAAAAGGCCTATACCACAGGGGGAGAAACCTGCCTTTTCAGACATGAAAAACGTTTTGAAAATCCAACTGGCATCGCTGTTCTGGTTACAACTGAAATGGATAACTCTGCGGTTGAGAGTCGTATTAAAAATTTCAATGAACTTGAGTATGAACGTGTTGGGGTTTTGATGCGGGCTGAGCTTATCGCAGTGAAGGATGCTAAAAATGATGAAGCATCTTTTACAGCCCTTATTAAAAAGGTCCAGGCTGGAGCACCTACTGCAAATCTTATTTTGATCTCTGACTCTGCAGCGAATATGTCCGCAGCGGCTCAACTATGTAAAGATAAAAAACCTCTGCTTTATGCCGCAACTACCGCTAATGCCGCTGATATGGCAAAGGTCGCCAAGGAAACTAATTGCCCGCTTGTTGCTAAGGGAACAACTATTGATACCACTATTGCAATTACCGAACAGTTAATCGCTGATGGCCATAAGGATTTGATGATTGATACCGGTGCACGGACAATACGATCTGCCTTTGAAGACAGTGTTGCTTCAAGACGTGCTGCGATCAATCATAAATTTAAGCCGTTAGGCTTTTCATCAATTAATTTTCCTTGTGAAATGACTGATGATCCGCTTATGGAAGCGATGATTGCTTCTGTTATGATTGCTAAATATACCGGAATCATAGTTCTTTCCGATCTTCAGGGTGAAACATTGTTCCCGCTTTTACTGGAAAGACTCAATATATTTACTGACCCACAGCGACCTATGGTTGTTGAAGAGGACATATACCCCATTAATGGCCCTGGAGAAAACTCCCCCGTTGTCATTACGTGTAACTTCTCACTGACGTATTTTATTGTTTCTGGTGAAATTGAAAGCTCCAAAGTACCTTCATGGCTCCTCATAAAAGATACCGAAGGCTTGAGTGTCTTGACAGCCTGGGCAGCAGGAAAATTTGGGGCAGATCTTATTGCTCAGTTCATTAAGAAAAATGGCATTGAGGGTAAAGTTAAACATCGTGAACTTATTATCCCAGGATATCTTGCTACCATCAAGGGTGAACTTGAAGAAGAGCTGCCTGACTGGACAATTACAATCGGACCTCGTGAAGCTGGCCACATGCCAGCTTTCCTCAAAGATTGGAAACCTGCTAAGTAATCATTTTAACTTTTATCATCAGTAACAGTTTTCTTGTGATGATTAATACACTAGAGTTGCGCGTAAAAACAATTGGATAATCACTGTATCTAATATGCCTGTATCAATTACCATAAATGACCACTCAATCACTGCCCAGGATGGTATTACCATTTTGGAAGCAGCTTCACGGTCCGCCATAACAATTCCAACCCTTTGTACTGTCAAGGGAAAAACTTCAGCGCAAAGCTGCGGGTTGTGTGTTGTTGAAGTTGCTGGTTCACCGGATTTCGTTCTTTCATGTTCAACTCTAATAGTTGATGGTATGAAAATTGTGACGGATTCTCCCGAATTATCCGAACACAGAAAAAATAGACTTTCAATTCTCACCCAAACGCATTTTGGAGACTGTAAGGCCCCCTGTAATCTTACCTGTCCAGGACAAATCAATGTACAAGGGTATATTGCCCATGTAGCACAGGGCGAATATGAAGAGGCTCTGCGCTTGGTAATGGAACGTAATCCCTTTCCATTTTCAGTTGGCCGTGTTTGCCCGCGTTTTTGTGAAACTCGCTGTAGACGTCTTTTAGTTGATGAGCCGGTTTCAATCAATCACCTGAAGAGATTTGTAGCAGATTGGTGCATGGACAATGATATTGCTTTAAACATCCATAAAGAAAAGCCAACCGGTAAAAAAATCGCCGTTATTGGTGGTGGTCCCGCCGGTCTCACTGTTGCTTATTATCTTGCCCAAAAAGGTCATGATATTACTGTCTTTGAGGCCATGCCTCAACTGGGCGGTATGATGCGTTATGGTATTCCGGACTACAAAATACCCCGAAATATTCTTGATTATGAAACAACAGCAATACTGAAAATGGGTATTTCTGTTAAACTTAATCAGAAATGGGGGGTCGATTTTTCTCTACAAGATCTTCAAGATCAGGGGTTTAAGGCAACTTTTATAGGAATTGGAGCCCTTGTACCGGAAAAACTCGAAATTCCCGGGGCGACTCTGCCAGGAGTATGGGCCGCTACAGATTTCTTGAAAGATGTGTCGATTGGCAAAAAGAAGGAGCTTGGAAAGCGTGCCGCGGTAATTGGTGGAAACAACATCGCTTTGGAGTCAGCAAGAACGCTTTTGCGCCTTGGAGTTAATGAAGTAACTATTATTTACCCCAAATCACGAACAGGTATGCCTGCAAATCAGCGTATTGTTAAAGAGGCTGAAAATGAAGGTGTGCAATTTCTCATGGTAGCCTCGCCGGTACAGATTGTTGAAGCACAGGATGGTCTTGATGTAGAGCTTATTCGTATGCGTCTTAGTGAACCTGATAAAAAAGGGAAGAGAAATCCTGAAGCAGTTCCGGGCTCTACTAATATAATTCAGGTTGATACCGTGATTTACTCATTGGGACAATCTGCCTTCAGTGCAAACCAGGTTTCAATCGGCGGCATTGAAGCTGGTCTCAGTTTATCGGATAGTAACTGTTTACAGGCTAATATTCGCACCTCATTAACTACTGTTGATGGCATATTTGCTGCTGGTGATGCAGTTTCCGGAACCAGGACAGTTATTCAGACCGTCGTCTCTGCACGGCGTGCTTCTGAAAATATTCATAGTTATGTTATGGATGAGCTCAAACCGCCAGCCGAAAGTCGCTTTAATTTCAGCCGGGGCAAATCCTTTGATGAAGTTGATTTGACAAATTTTGAAGGAGTTCAGGTAAAGCTTCGAGAGAAGATGCCTACACGGACGCCCGCAACAAGTATTCAGGATTTTGACGAGATTAAACTAGGCTTCACAGAAAACATGGCCATAAAAGAGGCATCCCGCTGTCTATCCTGCGGCTGTACCGCCTTTGACCGCTGTGATTATAAACGCCTTTCTATTGATTATGGCGCTGATCCTAATAAATCCGGTATGCCCGTAAAACCGATGTATTCACGTGATGACAGTCATCCTGCCATTATTGTTGACATGAATAAATGCATCTACTGTAAACGTTGTGAAAACAGTTGTGATTATGAGGCAATTGAACTTGGTTGCTCAGAGTTTGATGCTGAAGGCAGACCAGTTAAACTATCCTTTAAATTTAACGATAAGTGCGTGTCCTGTGGGGCCTGTGTCGATAACTGTTCAACAGGTGCCTTAAATAAAAAAGATTGTATCGTGCCGATAACTAATGAGGATGTGCGGCTGGTATCAACAACATGCCCATATTGTGGGACAGGATGCCAAATACAGCTTAAAGTTAAGGGCGACACCTTGATGGAAGTTTCATCAGACCTAGATCGTCTACCTAATTATGGTGATCTTTGCATAAAGGGTCGTTTTGGCTCAAAATTTGTTCAACACCCTGACAGGTTGACAACTCCTCTGGTTCGACGTCGAAAAAATGGGCCTTTAGAACCTGCCAGTTGGGAAGAAGCCTTGGATTTTGTGGCGGGTGCTTTTCGTTGTATAATTTCCGACAATGGCTCTGACGCCCTTGCCGGGTTGTCATCAGCCCGATGCACTAATGAAGAAAATTACGCATTCCAAAAATTCTTTAGAACCATAGTTGGCACCAACAATGTTGATCATTGTGCCCGCTACTGACACAGTCCTACGGTGGCCGGTCTGGCCGCAGTACTTGGTTCTGGAGCGATGAGTAATGATATAGCAGGTATTGTAGACAATGATGCTTTATTTGTGATTGGATCCAACACAACAGAGGCACATCCTGTTATTGGTCAGCGCATGAAAAAAGCCGTTAGCAGAGGTGCTAAGCTGGTAGTCGCTGATCCCAGACGAATTCCTTTAGTTGATTATGCTACGATTTGGCTACAACATCGCCCTGGAACAGATGCCGCTTTGATCAACACCATATGCAATATTATTTTGGAAAATAATCTGCATGACCAAGAGTATATTCGTGAACGAACTGAAAATTTTGATGCTTTTGCCGCTTCCATTAAGTCGTGCACACCTGAGTGGGCACAGGAGATAACTGGTGTAGCAGCAAAAGATATTATTGAGGCAGCAAAGATATACGCCGAAGCTGATTGCGCTGGAATATACTATACCATGGGGATCACCCAACATACCTCTGGGACAAACAATGTGCTTACCTTGGCCAACCTGGCGTTGATGACAGGTAATTTAGGTAAACATGGCGCAGGTCTTAATCCACTACGTGGGCAGAACAATGTTCAAGGCTCCAGTGATGCAGCCTGCTTGCCGACTTTACTGCCTGGATATCAGAAAGTTGATGATGATGTGGCCAGAGCACGTTTTGAAACTCTTTGGAATGTCACTCTGCCTTCAAAGCCTGGCTTGACAGCAACTGAAATGACACATGCCATGCTTGATGGAACGTTGTCAGGGCTTTGGATCATGGGTGAGAACCCACTTTTGAGTGATCCAAATACGACGCATGTACGTGAAGCCTTTGAAAATCTCGATTTTCTTGTTGTACAGGATATATTTCTCACAGAAACTGCTGAAATGGCTGATGTTGTCCTGCCGGCGGCTTCATATGCGGAAAAAAACGGTACATTTACCAACACTGAAAGACGTGTTCAGCGTATACGAAAAGCAGTTGAGCCACCTGGTACAGCGCGTGATGACTTAACAATTATTGATATGATCTCTGCTCGTATGCAATATGGTTTCAACACCATACCAAGCCATAGTTTTGAGAGTTATCGCCATGGTGGAGAGTCAGCATTTAAAGCCGCTGCTATAACTTCTGCTCAATCAGTTTTCGAGGAGATGGGTCAAGCGTGGCCTGCACTTGCGGGGATTACCTATGAGCGGATTGAGAACGAGGGCATTCAATGGCCATGCCCAACAGTTGATCATCCCGGCACGCCAATTCTTTTCGAAAATGGATTCCCGAGAGGAAAGGCACTGTTCAGCGCCATTGAATGGCATGCTCCAAATGAGACACCTGACAGTGAATATCCATTAATTCTATCAACCGGCAGAGTTCTTCAACAGTACCACACCGGCACCATGACCAGACGATCAAAGGTTATTGAAGATGCTGACCGCGGACCCTATGTTGAAATTCATCCGGATGATGCTAGCAGTATCAATGTAGTTGATGGAGATATGGTGAATGCACTAACTCGTCGCGGAAAAATCTCACTACCGGCTTATATCACCACAAAAGTTAATAAAGGCATAGTATTTATACCATTTCACTATAAGGAAGCTTGTGCAAACCTCTTAACAAATGATGCACTTGATCCGGTATGTAAAATTCCCGAGGCCAAGGTTTGTGCAGTACGAATAGAGAAACAAGCTAAAAGCTATTAGTTTTTATTTACGACTAAATGCTACTAGTTAACAGCTCAATTTTGATAAAAGAAAGAGGCAATTATTATGGCAAAGGCTGTGAAGAGCAAAAAAGCTGCCAGCACTAAAAAAACTACCAAGATGACACCAGCAAAGGCAACATCTAGCACCTCTGGTGCTGTGATGGTTCTTGGTGGTGGTGTGGCCGGAGTACAAGCTGCACTCGATTTTACCGATCTTGGTTATTATGTCTATTTAGTTGAGAAATCAGCGGCCATTGGTGGTGTTATGGCACAGCTGGATAAGACATTTCCAACCAATGACTGCTCACTCTGAATCCTGGCACCTAAATTAGTAGAGGCCGGTCGGTCTCCAAACATCGAAATAATCAGTAACGCCGATCTTCAAACTCTTGAAGGTGAACCTGGTGCATTTGTCGCAAATGTAAAAGTAAAGCCTCGATATATTGATGCTGATAAATGTACTGCATGCGGGCTATGTACCACGTATTGCCCGAAGCATCTCATAGATGAATACAATGAAGGATTGGATCTAACCCGTCCAATTCACATTGACTATCCGCAAGCGGTCCCTGCTACGTATTACATTGATCCAGACTCGTGCCTTCATTTAACCGAAAACACCTGTCAGATATGCGTTCCGGTATGCCGTAGCAAGGCAATTGATTTTACGCAAAAAGCAAAGAATAGAAAACTTGAAATTGGCGCTGTAGTTTTAGCACCAGGTTTTGGACGAATTCCCGATGAAACTTTGCAAAAATATAGCTATGGAAAACATGCGGATGTCGTAACTAGTGTTGAATTTGAGCGATTGCTTAACCCATCTGGGCCTTTTGAAGGACACGTTCTCTGTCTTTCGGATAATCGCCATCCTAAAAAAATTGCCTTTATTCAATGTGTTGGCTCTCGAGATCTGGGCTGCGATAACGGCTATTGCTCCTCGGTATGCTGTATGTATGCCATCAAAGAAGCAATGGTCGCCAAAGAGCATGACCCTTCATTGGATATTACCATCTACTATATGGATATTCGAACCCAGGGTAAGGATTTTGACGCTGCCTATAAACGTGCTAAAGAACAATTTGGTATTAAATTTGTTCGTGCTAAAGTCGCAGATGTTATGCCTTGGAATGAGAAAGGGTTGAAGCTTACTTATTCTACTATGGACAGCAAACATCAATTTGAACAATTTGATATGGTTGTCCTTTCAGTTGGCCTGGATTCCCCCAAAGATGCACAAAAAATTGCAAAAAAATTCGACATTGAATTGAATGCATACGATTTTTGTGCGACTTCTCCTTTCACGCCATTAAATACTAATAGAAAGGGTATTTATGTTGCTGGGGCTTTTCAGGGACCAAAAGATATTCCAGAGAGTGTAACCCAATCCAGTGCAGCTGCCGGCATTGCTGCCGGACTCCTTAAAAATCAACGTGGCAAAGGATATGTGATTAAAACATATCCAGACGAACGCGATATCCAAGAAGAAGAGATTCGTATCGGGGTATTTACCTGTCACTGCGGTATAAATATTGGTGGAATTGTCGATGTGCCAAGGGTTGATAAATATTCCGGCACTATGAAAAATGTTGTTTATCATTCCGAGTCGCTCTACAGCTGCTCTCAGGATGCCCAGGAAGTACTAAAGCAGAAGATAAAGGAACATAAGCTTAATCGCGTTGTTATTGCTGCCTGTTCACCTCGAACACATGAGCCATTGTTTCAAGAAACATTAAAAGATTCCGGGCTCAACCGAAATCTCTTTGAGATGGTCAACATTCGCGACCAATGTTCGTGGGTGCATGCCAATGAGCCTGCTCTTGCTACAACAAAGTCAATGGATCTTATTCGAATGGGTGTTGCAAAGGCAAACCTCATTAAACCACTTGCCGAACAAACTGTTCCAGTTACACCCAAGGCAATTGTTGTTGGCGGCGGTGTGGCTGGTATTACCGCAGCACTGACCATTGCCGAGCAAGGATTTCATTGTACCTTAATTGAACGACAGTCTAAACTTGGTGGCAATTTACTCGACATTAAAAAGACTATACTCGGGGTTGATACCACTAAATCTTTAGATAAAATGATTGAGTTAGCCAAGAACAATAAGCTGATCGATATATGCACTAATTCAGAACTTACTGAAACATCTGGTTTTATTGGTAATTTTTCTTCTGTTATTTCGACTAAAAAGGGCAGCAAGACAGTTGAGCAAACCATTGATCATGGTGTAATTATTCTTGCTACCGGAGGGCGTCAGCATCAGCCTGAAACCGTATTAGGCCAAAAACCTGTTATTGCCCCCAATATAGTTACCCAGAAGGAACTGGAAACAAAATTAGAGGGCGCCACAAAATCAAAAGCCCCTAAGTCAATCGTTATGGTGCAGTGTGCTGGTTCGCGCGGTGATGATTTGAATTATTGTAGTAAGGTATGTTGCAATCACGCTGTAAAAAATGCACTTACCATTAAAGATCTGTCTCCAGAGTCTCAGGTAATTATTCTTTATCGTGATATGAGAACTTATGGGTATGCCGAAGAAAAATATCGTGAAGCACGTGAGAAGGGTGTTGTTTTTGTACCTTACGATGTTGCTGATATGCCTCAAATTGCCAGGAAGGGTACTGCTGCACATATCACCTATAATGACCCAATTCTACAGGAAAAAGTTACCCTTGAACCTGAACTCATTGTCTTAAGTGTTGGTATTGTTCCTGAAGATACCTCGGTTATCAGTAAATTACTCAAGGTGCCGGTTACAGAAGATAAGTTTTTCCTTGAAGCCCACGTAAAACTTCGTCCTGTTGAAATGCCGGTTGCCGGAGTTTACGTATGTGGATTGGCCCATGCGCCAAAGCCGCTTGATGAGACAATTGTCCAAGCTCAGGCTGCTGCTTCAAAAGCTGTAATGCCACTTGTGAAAGGTAAGGTTTCCGTTGATCCAATTGTTTCTTGTGTTGATAAAGAAACCTGTATCGGCTGTGGACTTTGTGAAAGCCTATGTCCTTTTAAAGCTATAATAATGACCAAAGATGAAAATAATAAACGCAAAGCTGAAACCATAGTCGCTTCCTGTAAGGCATGTGGAATTTGTGCTGCGCACTGTCCTACATTTGCTATCTCTATGGGAGGGTTCACCAACGAACAGATCATCTCCCAGATAGAGGCTTTTGGAAAAATTATTGAGGAGTAATCATGAGTCAAGATTTCAATCCACGTATTCTCGGATTTCTATGTAATTGGTGCTGTTATGCGGCAGCTGATTCAGCCGGTGTATCACGTTATCAATATCCACCAAACCTGCGGACAATCCGGGTTATGTGCACTGGACGAATTGATCCAAGCTTTATCTTGAAGGCTTTTGCTGAAGGTGCTGATGGCATTTTTACAGGCGGCTGACAACTCGGCGAATGTCATTACCAGGTTGGTAATTACGATGCAATGGGTGTTGATGCTTTAGTAAAAAAGGTGCTTTCTGAAATCGGCATTAAACCCGAACGATATAATCTTAAGTGGGCTTCGGCGGCTGAGGCACCTCGGTTTGTTCAACTTATTACCGAATATACCGCACTTATCAAAGATCTCGGCCCGCTCGGACAGGCTGAAGGGCTAAAGCCAGAAGAAGTAAAAGAACGTATAAACAAGGCCTTGGAGCTTGTAAGTGATAAAAAACTTCGGGTTGGTTTCGGTAATGTTACGAAGACACTTCGAAAGGAAGGAAGTAAACTCAACGATGCTACAATAATTCAAACTATTGATGACAAATTATCTAAAACAATATCCGCTGGCTTGAGTTAACCGACTTAGGAGCCGTTAATTCCGTCCGCAGGACATTAAGTTTGTTCCGGGGCAAAAGCGATTCGGAAATAAGACTTTAGGTGTGCTGCGGAAGATCATCGCTAATCAGGATAAATGATGAAAACAAAATTAAATTTTACGCGTATAACCATCATAGCTATATTCCTTTTTTATTTTGCGGGATTTGCTTACTCATTGGACATTCGATATTCAAAACTCGATGAAAATGGTAATGAGCTGTCTAATGATGCTACAGAATGGTCAATTACCTATGACTCTTCTACTGGACTTTACTGGGAGGTAAAAAGCAATTCTCTAGGTATTCATTCAAAATCAGACACCTACAAATATTCAAAGGTCAAGAAAGGGTTAATCGAAATACTTAATGATACCAAATTCGGTGGTTTTTCTGACTGGCGATTACCAACCGTTATCGAACTGACTCAGCTTAAAGAAACCAAAAACGAAGAACCACATATAAATCTTGAGGCTTTCCCTAACACAATGCCATCTGAGTACATTTCGTGGGAGCTGTGTGGTAACGGTGAGATTTTGCCTAAAAAGGTGGTTTTTGGCCGGCAAACAACCGAGAAGAAGAGAACTTATTATGTAAGGGCTGTAAGGGGTACGTCTCCTGACGGGTTTGATCGATATTAAATGAAATATGTTGGTGCCCATGTAAGTATCTCTGGTGGCGTTGAAAATGCGCCCTTAAATGCCAGCAAGATAGGCGCTAACGCTTTTGCCTTATTTACCAAAAGTCCACGTCAGTGGACGTCTAAACCTTTGACCAAAGAAAACACTAACTCGTTCAAGGTCAATCTGCTTAAATCTGGTATTAGTTCAGAACACGTTTTACCCCACGATGGGTATCTGATCAATATTGGTAATCCAGATCTCGAGAAAAGAGAAAAATCAGTTATTACCTTTATTGACGAAGCTAAAAGGGTGGAACAACTTGGCCTTTCTGTATTAAATTTTCATCCAGGAAGCCATCTCGGAGAGGCGTCAGAAGAGGAGAGCTTAGCGCTGATAGCCAAAGGTGTAAATAAAGCGATTACTGAAACAGAAAAGGTTGTTTTTGTCCTGGAAACAACCGCAGGGCAGGGCACAAACCTTGGTTATACCTTTGAGCAACTTGCCTATATTATTGACCGTGTTGTCGACCGCAAAAGAGTAGGCGTCTGTATTGATACCTGCCATATTTATGCTGCCGGCTACGATATTAAGAATAAGTATCATGATGTAATGAATTCTTTTGGCAATGTTCTTGGTTTTGACCTTCTTAAAGGTGTTCACCTTAATGACTCTAAGTCAAAACTTGGCCAAAAGCTCGATCGTCATCACTCTATTGGTGATGGAGAGTTAGGTTGGGATGTCTTTAAAAAACTGATGAATGATCCGCGATTTGATAATATCCCCTTAATACTTGAAACCATTAATAGTGATATCTGGGAAATGGAGATTCAACAACTCTACGCACTTATTGAATAATTCCCTCTATGTTATACACAATTGACATCAATAAAATTACAATTGGTATGTATGTTGTTCTGCCGCAAAATTGGCTTGATCATTCGTTTCTCTACACAAGTTTTCTGATTAAGTCTGAATCTGAAATAAAAAAACTTCAAAAATCGGGGTTGAAAGAAATTCAGTTCGATTCATCCCGGTCTCAAGCCGCTTTGGACATCCAGTCCATTACCCACCCCGCACAGGGTATCGATATACCAGAGGAATGGAAGCCGGACACTAATATGTCCCAGGAACTTCGAAACATTATTAACAACCCCAGTATGCCTCCACCTCAGAAAGCCCTTGCAGTTTATCAGAATTCACAAAAAATTATTGAAGGTGTTTTTGCTAATCCTAGCGCTGAAGCTATCACTGATTTCAAAGATGTTGTTTCTGATATAGCGGATCTGATTTTATCAGATGAAGAAACTAGCGCTAATATGCTACGAATTACTTCGCATGATTTCTACACGTATACTCATTCCGTTAATGTGGGGATTTTATCTATATTTCTTGCAAAACGCCTATATAGCCGAAACAGCGACCATAATATTCATGAACTTGGTGCTGGTTTTTTCCTTCACGATCTTGGCAAGATTAAGGTTGATCCGCAGATTATTAATAAACCTGCACGATTGACTGAGCACGAGATGCAGAGAATGAGAACCCATCCATATCAAAGTTTCAAAACACTTGACGCTGCCGGTCAACTATCCGAAGAGTGCCGGGTTATCTGCATGCAACATCATGAAAGAGAGGACGGAACTGGGTATCCCAAGAGGCTAGCGGGCAACGAGATACATGACTATGCCCGAATTTGCAGTATTGCCGATGTTTACGATGCCTTGACATCAGAAAGGTCGTATAAAAAGGCACTTACTCCTTTTCAGGCCTTACAGGTTATGAAGGATGAGATGCTGGGTTTTTTTCACAAAGAAATTTTTGAGAATTTTGTTCACCTTCTGCAAACAAAATAAATTTCACTATATCATGAGAATGCGCTTATCTCGTAAGCTCTGAATTGGTTTAAGAAAGATTAATATGTAAAACCTGCCATTGATGATATCATGTCATTAATTACTGCTCGTTTATTTGCTCACTCTACCAAATGGAATCCCAATGAAAAAAACGTTTAAGCTGACCCACCCTAAGTTAAAACTTCCCCGGCTTATTGAAGCGATTAAGCATGAAGTAAAAAAATATATCAAAAGAGAACGTAGAAAACCTCTGCCGCCGGAAGTAGATTTTTGGGATTTTGATTGCCGATACGGGCTTAATGAAGATAGTTGTGAGGTTATACATGTATCGACTATTAATAAATACATCTCCCAGGCCGAAGAACAACTGCTTGAGTCATTTTACTTAGAGATTCTTGCTAAACCAGGGTTTCGAACCAAAAAGGAAGTTGATCCCAGCCTCTAATCCAAAAAAAATTATACTCCAACAATATAGTTTTGGTTCATTCTGAAATTGCCAAGTTCTTTTGAGATTCCTGTTATGACATTCTCTGCGCTGGGACTATCAGACCCACTTATTCGTGCACTTACTGAAAAAGGGTATGTCTCTCCCTATCCAATTCAGATTAAAGTAATACCTTTAGCACTAACCGGTAAGGATATTCTGGCAACAGCTCAAACCGGAACAGGAAAAACAGCCTGTTTCACCCTGCCAATATTACAGCGCCTAAGTGGTGGTTTTAAGGTAAAAAATAACCATGTTAAATCTTTGATTTTAGCACCAACCAGGGAACTTGCTGTACAAATCGCAGCAAACATTGATAGTTATGGTAAGTATATTTCCTTTAAGTCAGGTGTGGTTTATGGTGGAGTAAAAATAAATCCGCAAATGATGTTGTTGCGGGGGGGAGTTGATCTGCTGGTTGCTACACCGGGACGCTTACTTGATCTTTATAACAAGAATGCAGTGAAGTTTGCACAGTTAGAAACCCTTGTTCTCGATGAGGCCGATCGCATGCTGGATCTGGGTTTTACCAAAGATATCAATAAGATCATTGATTTGTTGCCACTTAAAAGACAAAATCTTCTTTTTTCTGCAACAATTTCTAATGAGATCCGAAAACTCACAAACAAGTTACTGAAAAATCCACAACATATTGATGCCGGCATACGCAACTCTACAGCTAGTAACGTTAACCAGTACGTTTATGAAGTAGATAAAGCCAAAAAAGCCGGATTACTTATCCATTTACTACGCAACAAAGGCTGGGGGCAGGTTCTTGTTTTCACTCGCACCAAGAAAGGAGCCGATCAACTTGTTCAACAGCTCAAGGCGGTAGGCTTTTCTGCATCGGCTATTCATGGTGATAAAAGTCAGAGCGAACGGACCCAAAGTTTAGCTGCCTTTAAAGAAAAAAATGTTCAGATTCTTGTCGCAACTGATCTTGCATCTCGCGGTCTTGATATCAATGAACTGCCGCACGTCATAAATTTTGATCTGCCTAAAGTGGCTGAAGATTACGTTCATCGTATCGGCCGCACTGGTCGTGCCGGGCTTGAAGGTGAAGCTATCTCTCTTATCAGTGCTGATGAGGTGAGCCTGCTTACTAATATAGAAACCCTTATTCGGCGGCTTTTGGTGCGTGAAGTTCAAAATGGTTTTGTGCCAACCCATAGTGTTCCTGTTACGCACCTCTTGAAACAGCGCCCCAAGAAACCCAAAAAAGCAAAGAAAGTAACGCTCGATCATAATCAGGCAGATGGCCGAAAAACACAAAATACCCGGGGTAAAGGTACTCCAAAGAGCAGCTTTGCAGATACTAAGAGTGGAGGCAAAACAAGAGGCCGCAGATTACGATAAGATCTTACTGTACGGCATGAGTTCAAAAATTCGTTTGTAGGGATCTACCTGAATATGATAGTAACGATCCTGGGGCATATAGATGAATGGCACCTCTTCTTTTGGCCTGGCAACAAAATACGAGAGAATCATTCGATTAACAGCCTGATGGCCCACAATCATAATATTATCATCAAGATTGTTGAGATAAAAAACTTTTTGTAAACCCCGATATACCCTTTTTTCCATGGAGGCATAGCCTTCACCATCCGGATAGACATAACTGTATTTGTTTTTCTTTCTGGCATCAGAGATCAGGGGCATTTTCTCGTTTATCTCTTCATATGTCATTCCTTCACATATTCCGGCATTTATTTCATTGAATTCGGGCAGAGCAATTACTGAACAATGCTCTTGTCTTTCCGCAATGGGGCTTGCAGTCAGCTGAGTTCGTTTATGGTTACTTGTAAAAATAATTGGAATTCGCCATGGAGTAAAATGACGAGCCAGTGCCCCAGCCTGCGCTTGCCCTTTTTCTGTAAGATCTGCATCTCCGCCAATACGGTCTTCTACATTAAAAAAGGTTTCGCCATGACGCAACAGGAAGAGATTTCTGATAACACGGGTTGTTATAATGTCACGTATCCGGTCATAATAGGGAATATGGTCAGTGATATGTTCCTGGAGAATACAGGCCTCAAAAGAGTCAACCAGAATACGGTTTCTCTCTACTTTGAGGGGCTCATAGGCACTTTCGTAATAGCCAATACGTTTGTTGAACCAATCTAAGGCTGTCTGGGCTGGAAGATGGCGGAACTCTTTCAAGAAAACCTTTCTCTCAAGATTGGCCTCAAGGGCCTCCTCATCGGCGTTAACACACTCAATATAGAGAATAGGAACGTCGGAAAACATCTTTTCAATCATTTCTCGACGTATTCGAGTCACATTACTAGCGTCAAGTATGGCAACCTTCCCCGAGTCGACCAGAAAGGCTCGGGCTTTATTTAGGTTAATTTGTGCACATTTATTACGGAAATCTTGACCTGACTCATTTTGAGGTGAGAAAAAATCAGGTGAATCGGTGTTGTCGCGAGAAAGAGTCCGACGTACCTCGCCATTGTTAAAAACCTGGACAGAGACGTCGTCAAGTTCAATGGTACGCGCTATTTTTCGTGCCATTGTTGATTTGCCGCGAGCAGGAAGTCCTACTAATACAATCAAAAGTTTATCTTGCATTTAATTTCTAGCCTTTATCTTTAGATCAATCAGCTCTTTATGGGTAAGTCGCAAAAGGTTGGCGAGCTTATGGGCAAAATGATCTTCGTGTTTTTCTAGTTGGCCGTCAGCATGAATCACACGCCAGACATCTTCCATCACTTGCAGTTTTTCCTCCTTGCTATAATTCTGGTTCATATAATTTGTGTACTGCCAGAGATCCACAGAGTTATCTCGTACTCGATGAGCTTCTGCCAAAAGTTCATTCACACAATCATTATCAAGGTTAAACATCGTCTTAATGGTCAGCACCACATGCTCCATCTCCTGATCTGTACACTCATTATCAACATGAGCAGCTTCCAAGAGAAGCACGCCGGCTGCGAGGTGATTTTTTAATGTGTTTTCCTCTAAAGATGGTGATTGCTTAGACTTTTTGGTTAGAATTTTTTTAACAATAGTAAACATGGGTTTCCTCAAGTATATATTTGTAGAAATAGGGTTTTAAAATATATTGTATACTGTTTACACTACCTTAAATAAATGGTGAATATAATGCAGGTTAAAAATTCAGCATCCCTCAATTATTTTTCACGCTCTCATGATGTACGAGGGCAGGGAGTTCAGCTGGATTACCGGGTTTTACTGGACCCTCACCGTCATGTCCACCCTTGGCTTCGGGGACATCACCTTCCAGACCGACCTGGGTCT
>JADGBM010000041.1 GCA_015231515.1 Desulfobulbaceae bacterium | reverse complement strand
GTAAGTTCAACGGGTGAAACGGATAGTGCAGTGGCTGATAGCAGTCAGAGAACACAAGAAGCAGCCACTGATTCGGCATCTAAAGGATCTGGTATGGGATCCGAGGAGTCACTTGACTCAGCCTCACAGCAAAATAATCAGTCGTTAACTATTCTGGAAGGTCGAACTACTGGTCCGATGCTGCCGGTCTATTATGATTTTGATCAGTCAAATATCAAAGATGGCCAGAAGGAAAGACTTGAAAATAATGCAATGTATCTTAAAGACAATTCAAGGGCTATGGTTACTGTTGAAGGGAATTGTGATGAGAGGGGAACCAATGAATACAATATGGCACTTGGTGAGCGACGAGCTCTTAGTGCTAAAAAATATTTAATGAACTTAGGTGTGGCAGGAAACAGAATCAGTACTATCAGTTATGGTGAGGAAAAACCGTTGAACCATGGTCATGACGAGTTGGCATGGTCTCAGAATAGAAGGGCTGATTTCGTTCTGAAGTAAACATCAGTTGTATGGTGTAATTAAAACACCGCCAAGGCATTAACTGTTACCGCGATAAATTTTTGTTTAACGGTTTATCGCGGTTTTTTTATTGCCTTGGTAACAGCAATGAGTTTAACTGCTTTTGTATTAAAATCTTTGAAAGAATAAATCAAACGTAAAAAAAGTAATAGGGAGTTTTTCATGAAGAGATTGTCACGAATTGTAGTGTTCGCATTTTTGATTGCCGCCTTTTTTGCTGCGCCACTTACGGCCTCAGCAAAGGAACTTAAGGTTGGGATAATCAGTATCCAGGAGATTATAGACAGCGCTAAAGTTGGTCAGGAGGCGCGTAAAGTTTTAGAGGCCAAAAAAAGTGAACTGGAGCCAAAATTTAAAGGTGAACAGGAAAGCATTCAGGAACAGGCCAAGGAAATAGAGAAGAAAAGCTCTGTCTGGAGCGAAGAGGTTCGGGCCGAAAAAGAACGTGAGTACCAGAAAAACTTACGAGAGTACCAGCTCAAGGTGGAAGATGCGCAGTACGAGATGAAGCAACTTGAAAAAAAGGTTCTTGACCCTATTTTCAAAGAACTGCAAACAGTTATTACTGAGGTTGGTAAAAAGGAGGGACTGAGCCTTGTTTTTGAGAAATCACGAAGCAACGGTCTGCTGTATGCTGATGAAAGTCTTGATATCAGCGAGATTGTTCGAAAAACTCTTGATGAGAAAATGGCAAAATAGCTATCTAGGTTTTTTTAGTTGAATTATATATCGATCCGGTAGGAGCTAAAAGCCTCTGCCGGATTTTTTTGTTTAGGGCTCTGTTTTGGTCGTGTTGCTGCCCATCGGTTTCTTTGCATATCCCTCTCTTATATCGTGGGTTTTATATCATTAATATGAGTATGTTCAAACGCAGTCTTCGTGATAAATTCATTATATATTCTCTCCCACTGATTTTCTGTATTGTCCTTTCTGGATTTTATTACATATATATTTTTTCAACCATTCACAACCAGTTCTCCGAGATCAAGCAGAATGTTACTCCCAGTGCCTTCGCTTTGCTGGAATTAAAAGAGTTATTAGTGACTTTGGAATTTGGCTTGAAGAATAAACATATCGACCGTCAACAGATTGCCCATGAAATCATTAAGTTACGAGAAATTGTTTCTTCGCACAGTGACCAGGAGGATTTGGCCGGTTCTGCTGAAAAAGCGTCTCATGACATGATGCATAAGGCAATCCGCACGATGAGCCTGTCCGAGTACATCATGAAACAATCGGTCTCTGGATGGCAGGATGCCGACCTTGAGGAGGTTTCAGAGCTGATACGGCAGGAATTAACCTCACTGGGGCCAATTCTCGATCAGCATCTGAAGATTCATCTGACTGAGCTCGGCCGTGCCGAGGCTTATGTCTCCGATAAATATCGAAGTGCCCGGATTTTTGTCTGGTCTTCAATCGTGATTATGTCGATTTTGGTCATTGGTATTCTTGTGTTAATGATGCGCTCAATTCTGGGGCCGGTGAGAGTATTACAAGAAGGTGCAAAGCGGATAGGTGACGGCAATCTTGATTATGATCTGGTTCTTTCATCGGGAGATGAACTTGAATTTCTGGCCCAGGAGTTTAATGATATGGCAAAAAAACTTTCTGTCAGCTATAGCGAATTAGACAGAAAGGTAAAAGAGCGAACCAGAGAACTCTCTGGCGCAAATGCTGAACTTAAACGCGAAATTATTGAACGTAAAACTGCTCAGGAAGAGCAGATGCGAGCTGAGGAGCAAATTCATATTCTGAGTCAGGAGTTGTTGAAAATTCAGGAGAGCGAAAGGCAGCAGATATCGCTTGATCTCCATGATAATGTTGCCCAGGAGCTGTCGGCGTTGAAAGTAGCGGGCGAGTCAATCTGGAGCGAGCTGCACTCGGATGAAGACCCCTTGAGGCAGCAGATACATGAGTGGGAAAAGATGCTGGATCGGTGCGTTAAGACAGTGCGGGAACTCTCGTATAATTTAAGGCCGCCGGGGCTTGAACAGATAGGTCTGGCCAGTGCGGTTTCTGATTATTGCCGAGGTTTTTCAAAAAATTCAGGTATTGCAGTGAACTTTTCAACGGCAGGGATTGACAGTCTGCAACTGGATTATACGTATGCGATTAACATCTACAGGTTGATACAGGAGGCCTTGAACAATATACATAAGCATGCTCAAGCCACCACCGCTGAGATCAAACTGACTGCCTCTCATCCGAACATTATTTTGCGTATTGATGACGATGGAAAAGGCTTTGATGTTGAGGAAGGCTATCTTAAGGCACAGCATAACAAACGCCTAGGTTTGCTGGGAATGCAGGAACGTGTCCGAATGTATGATGGTGTTTTTCATATCCAATCCAGACTCAACAAAGGAACGAAGATACGTATCGAAATTCCCTGGAGTTCAACAAATGCCGACCACTAAAAAAGTAGTAATCATTGATGACCATGATACCTTTCGCGAGAGTCTTAAGCTGATTGTCGGCAGGATGTCCGATTTTGCCGTAGTCGGTGAGGCGGCAGACGCCAGAAAGGGAGAAGAAGCTGTTCGAGAGTTAAAGCCGGATCTGACCGTGGTTGACCTTTCTCTTCCGGATAAAAGCGGGATTCAGCTGACCAGGATACTTAAAGTAATAAGGCCCCAAAACCAGATTGTCATCGTCAGTATGCACTCAAAAATTGACTATATTCTAGGAGCGCTTCGGGCCGGCGCTGTTAGCTATCTTGTTAAGGAATCAGTTTCACGATGCCTGGTTAATGCCTTTGAATGTGCTGTTAAGGGTGAGTTCTATCTCGACTCAGCCTTGTCGCAGGAGGTTGCGACTAAACTCCTTGATTGTGGATTAGACACTATCGCCAATGAAAGTTATGGGGATCTGACTTCCCGAGAGCAAGAAATTCTACGTCTTTTGGCCCAAGGCATCACTACAAAAAATATTGCAGAAAGGCTTTTTATAAGTCCCAAAACTGTGACTAATCATCGTGCCAACCTCATGAGTAAGCTTCAGCTTCACTCTACAGTTGATCTTGTACGGTATGCGGCAAACTTGGGGTTGCTGGATACCATCTCGTAGATATCTGTTTTCTGTTTGCATTCCGGATGTTAGCTGTTTTTAACAGTGATTCTCGTAGGAATTCTGCGTCTCCCAAACGGTCTGGGACAATTGCCCAGTAGTATGAGGCGTTCATCCTATTGCTGAATCATCTGAAATATATGTATTATGTTGGGCAGAACCCCTATCGGGAACAAACCAAAGAGTGATTATCGGTTCTGTTTATCGGGCCAGGAACGGAACATACAATAACTGTTGAGGAGTGTTGTGTCGCAACTTGAATCAGAAAGATGCCGCGAATTCATTGTTGAACCAGCTAATTCATGGAAAGAGTCAGCCTGGGTATTAGTGGTTGTGGCCTTCCTGTTGCTTTTGGCATTTGCCAGAGTCGCCTTTTTGCCGGAGGCCAAGCAGAACCTGTCCCTCCAGCCGTATCAACGGCTCGATACAACGCTTACCGACCTTGAGCGGCCTATTTATCAGGCTTTTTTGTCCTCGCAGAACGAGATTATTATGCCTTGGCAAGATAGCGGCAGTTGGCCTGATGTTGAACTGCTCAATAGTGAGGCAATCCCGCCGTTTGCATTAGATTTTATGCCTGGAGATTTGAGATCCTATAGCTGGGTCAAGTATGACAGGGGCCCTTGGGTCGATTATTGGGGTACATCTGCGTCAAAAGAGTCATCGCTACCTAGTGCAATTCTGAGGGTTATAAATTTACATGCAGATTTCCATCCACATCCGCATCCTGGCAAGGATTATGACCCAGACCAGCAAGCGGCGGTTCAGATATGGATACATCCTGAAAGCGGTCAGCGCTACCCTGGAATGCGCTTAGCAGAACAAGGCTGGTTTTGGATAGTTTCTCCGTCATCTCCCGTTTTGATAGAAAAATAATTGAAGTAAGGAGTTCAACGATGAAAGATACTCTTAGAAATCTGTTTGGTATTGCAACTGCTGTTTTATTGCTTACCTGTTCAGCTTCATTGGCTGCCGAACCCCTTAACGTTGGTGTGACCCTTCACCCCTATTACTCCTGGGTTGCAAATATAGCAGGCGATACCGTGAATCTGCAAACTGTTATTCCTGACAATGTGGATCCACACTCCTATCAGATGCGTCCACAGGATATTGAAAGCCTGAGCAAGCTTGACGTGATTGTGGTGAACACTCTGGGGCATGACGATTACATTGAAGAGATGCTGCAGGCGGCTGGTAAGGCCGATATCAAACGTATTCATCCGAATACGGGAATACCGTTAATCGCTAGTCATCATAAGAGCTATGATTCTCAGCAATCTAAGCCTGAAAGTGTCAGTTATAACAGCCATACGTATGTTGCAATTCTGGGAGCGATTCAGCAGATTAACACTATAGCCTCAGAACTGGGCAAGCTTGTTCCTGAGCATGCTGATCTCTATAAGGAGAATGCTCGAAATTACGCCGTGACTCTTCGGAAAATGTTGCGGAATGCCCTACAGAAACTCGACAAAAATAAGGCTGAAACCCTTACTATTGCCTCTGTTCATGATGGCTATGCCTATCTGTTTCAGGAGTTGGGTATTAAAACAGATGCCGTTGTGCAGCCCCGCCACGGTATAGAACCATCAGCACGTCAACTGGCGGATACAATCAATCGAATTAAAAAGGCGAAAGTGAATGTTCTTTTTACAGAGGTCAGTTACCAGAAGAAATATGTTGATACGATTTTTGCTGAAACTGGTTGCCGGATGTACTCATTAAGTCATATTTCCAATGGAACCTATTCGCCGGAAAAGTTTGTTGTTGATATGCAGAACAATCTCGATACCATTGTCAACGCTTTAGGGAGCGAGGCAGCTTTGTAGGCCATTAAAAATGAAAAATGAACCGAATATGAAAATGTCTCTAGAGGTTCGAGACTTGTCCGTGCAGCTTGGCGGGCAGACCATATTGAACAATGTCACTATGGATGTTGAACGGGGCACTCTTCACGCTGTTCTCGGCCCTAATGGTGCAGGGAAAACCACGTTCATACGTTGCCTGACCGGCAGTTTGCCTCACAAGGGTTTGATACGGTTTAACTTTTGCTCTAATGGCCGCATTGGCTATGTCCCGCAGTTTCTTGAGTTTGATCATTCCTTGCCATTAACAGTAACTGATTTTCTGCTGCTAATGATGCAGGATATCCCGATTATTTTCAGGCGGACCACTGCGATGCGGGATAACGTGCTGGCATGTCTGGAAAAAACAGATTGTGCGCATCTTGCCGAGCGCTTAGTCGGCGGGCTTTCTGGGGGTGAGATGCGACGGGTTTTACTCGCTCAGGCTTTAACACCCGTACCGGAAATTTTATTGCTAGACGAACCTGCCAGCAATATAGATGAGGTGGGGGCTCGGTCCTTTGAGCAAGTTCTTCTCAACTTAAGGGATGAGCACGGGATAGCCGTTATTATGGTCAGTCACGACCTGTCCACTGTCTTGCGTATCGCAGATAAAGTGACCGGAATTAATGGTACCGTCACTTGGTCGGGGCTAAGTTCGAACTTAAAAGATCCGAAGATTTTAGAGGCAGTTTTTGGCGTGCAGGCCTTTTCAGCTCAGTCAAGAGAAGGGCGGGGCGCCTGATGGAATTCATATACCAATATATTTCTTCTCTCGCCAAGGCTGGGTATTTGCCGGAGATTTTTGAGCATGCTTTTATGGCCAGGGGCATCTTGGCTGCTTGTTTGGTTGGGCCAATTCTTGGCGGTTTGGGAACTGTGGTCGTTGCCAAGAAAATGGCTTTTTTTACACAGACAATCGGTAATGCGGCAATGACTGGTGTCGCCCTTGGTTTACTTATTGGTGAGCCTATTGGCCAAACCTACGCCGGTCTGTATGGCTTTTGTCTGCTGGTTGCGCTCCTGATGACATTTATCAAGAACCGCACTCGAATGCCGGTTGATACCGTTATTGGCGTAATTCTGGCTCAGACCCTGGGCTTGGGTATTATCATGCTTGTACTGGTGACCAAGCAATTTAATATTCATCAGGTTGAATCAATACTTTTCGGCAATCTTATTACGATAAATGATCAGGATCTGTACATACTGTCAGCTACATCTATTCTTACACTATGCAGCGGTTATTGGATATTTAACCGGGCCATGCTGGTAAGTTTTAATCCGGTTATGGCCAGAGCACGGGGCTTTAACCCTATAGTAAACGATTACATTTTTATTCTTATACTGACGGTTGTGGTGGTTTCCAGCTTGAAGCTGATCGGCGCCTTGCTGGTACTCGTTCTCATAGTAGTTCCGGCTGCTGGTGCTCAGAATATTGCCAGAGGGCTCAGGAGCTTTTTCTGGATATCGGTTGCGCTTTCAACGGTGAGTACTGTTTTTGGTCTGCTGCTGTCTGGGTATTTGCCAATACCAACTGGAGGGACTATCGCCATGGTAGCCAGCCTTTTATTTTATAGTACACTTATTATGCGCAGTTTTATTGGAAAAGCTGGGTAGCGAGAGGTTACAGTGCATCTATAATTGGAAGACTATGTTTTTAGCTTGTACACTAATGGAGTTAAGGGAGATACAATGTTTACAAAAAAAAGAGTAGTTGTGTCGGCATTAGGGGCTGCTTTTGCCTTGATATTGGCTTGCAGTGCCTGGGGACATGCAGCTATTGTCTGGGCTTATGTTGAGGGTGAGAAGGTCTATGTAGAGGCTTTTTATGCCAGCGGCAAAAAGCTGCAAAATGCCAAGGTGGTTGTTGTGGACTCCAGTGGCAAGTCTCTTCTCGAGGGCACTACAGATAATGAAGGTAAGTTTTCCTATAGACCTGTTTCAAAAGTTACCCAGACTGTAGTTGTTTCAGCAGGAGAAAGCCATGTCGGCGACTTTGAGCTGACCGCCGATGATTTGGCGGAAATAAAGCCTGAGTAATGATAGAGTGTAACCCCCTTGTCTTCTTGGCTCCTTGTCTCAGTCACTGCGAGGAGCGAAGCGACGCGGCAGTCCAGAAACATGGTGCTCAAACCAAGTAACCTCTGGATTGCTTCACTCCGTTCGCAAAGACGGAGTGGACCTTTCGAGCCATTTTCAGCGACACGGACAATTGGGCGGACACGGACACGGACAATCGGACAATTGGGGACAGACCACGTTTTTTATGTCGCCGATGCAATGTGAAATTATCGTTTGACAGAAAACATGCCCAAATATGATTCTCTGGATAATCGTGGTCTGTCCCAGTTTATTCCCCAGTTTATTCCATAGTCTGGGTATCCTTCGCTGGGTAGACCTGAATTTTGGGTGGCCGAATTAAATCGGAATGGGTGGCCGGATAACTCCGGAATGGGTGGCCGAATTAAATCGGATTAGGTGGCCGGATAACTCCGGAATGAGTGGCCGAATTACTCCGGAATACTCACTTCATCAACTCTTAGGAGAAAGACGCTAAATATCTCTATTGGCGGGGAAATATCCTCCTGTTTTTGACGCACCACGAAATTCTATCTTTCCTTCCTTTTTGAGCTGCTTAAGCCAGCGTTCGATAGTGCGCTGTGACTGGTCCAAAGCTCTTCTTAAGTCAGAGTTTTTCCCACCTGGATTGCTCCTGATATATTCAAACAATTCATTTACTCCGCCATTTCTCGGAAAAAGTGTGACCTTGAAGAAATTGCCAATCATTTCAAAAAGCGGCTTTTTCGCCCCGGCAGCTTGCATGGTTTGCTGCACCCGCTTAATGCCAGAGCCATATTTTTCTATAATGCCAGCTTCTTTGAAGGTTGATGCAATTTGTTTATTTCTTGGATTGGAAGCGCTTCTTCCAGATAAAATTTCTTCAAGGTTCATTCCCGCAGGAAGAGTGCCTGGATTAAAAAACTCGACCCTGTTTGGAAAAATTTTGATTGTTGAATCTGCGCTGGCCCTATAGTCGCGATGAACAATCATGTTCAGCACGATTTCTCTGACCGCGTCCAAAGGATAATCCCACCTTTCGTCTCGTTGAGCTTTTTCTGTAGACTTGGGCTGTAGACTTGGGGGTCGAACAAACTAACCCATTGATTGTTCGTCATTTAACCCAAAATAAAACATGTTTTCGGTGCTTAGATGTCCATTTTCAGGGGTGAAATGAGCATTATAAGCAGTTTCTTGTTTTCTCAATTCGTAACGGCTGCCGACCTCTTTAACATTACGGGCTGTTAGTCTCGGTTGTAGCTGTTCCCTGATTCCATCGACGAACGACTACTTCCCACAGCGATACTCTCGGTCCATTCCGCTTAGGCCTTGTCCCTGGTAAACCAGCAACTGTCCATGGGACGTAACTCTTTGTTATTCATCATCAGTTTTGTTTTTGAGCAGTCTTTTTCTATTTCTTCCAGTTCTTTCAGGTCTTCTTCATCCGCTGCCAGTGCGTCCGATTTTTTGCGGTTGCATCAAATTCTTCATACCGTTCTTTGATGGCGTCGTAAAAAGTCGCCAACTGCTTCGTTGCTGCAAATTATCTCGTAACTGCGGCGTACTCAAGTCCGCCTCATTCCTCGAAATTTGCGCGCCTCGCATTTGACGCTTTTTATTTAGCCATCCCAGAAATTGAGTTTTTACGAAACCATCTTCTTTGGCAATCTTTTTCGCAACCTCCGACTTGACCTTACCGGCGTGGGTCAACAATTCGTGCTCGTTGAATTCCAGAAAAGCATCGAGTTTGTCCGACCATTGTTCCATGGTAACGGTTTTTCTCAGCCTGGCCTGTCGTTCAGCGTAATCAAGATACATGGTTACAATTTCATTCAGATCTTTTATCTCATCGGCCTTGAGATAATTTTTAGCAATCGCCGTATCCTGTTTTCTGACAATAGAACCGCGCCAGGAGGTCAGCCCCATATTCGGTGCATCGGGGTTGCTGCGGGATTCTATCACTTCGGCTGTAAATATTCGGCATCACTTCCCAGGAAGGCGATCAGGCTTCTTCACATACAGTCGTATAGACTCAGAAGCCTGCTTACCTCCCTGAAAAGCGATGACGAACATTTAAATTAGGGGGGTTTTTGTCATTTTCCAGCGTCAAGCCGAATATTTACTTCGGCTGCTGTTTTACCGGTAATAGCCCATAGCATTTTGTTTTGCACCTTTTTGAAAAAGGTCTGAGCATCTTCTGAGTTTTTATCATAATCTATCGCTGTGGTATAAATATCCCGGATTTTCTGATAAAACCGCTTTTCCGATGCCCGGATATCCCGAATACGTTCCAGCCATTCATCAAAATAATCCCATTTTTCAACCTGTTTCAAGCGCACATCATCCATGGCAAAGCCTTTGATGATGTACTCTTTCAGGATACTGGTAGCCCAGATGCGGAATTGGGTGGCCCGTTTGGAATTTACACGGTAACCGACGGCGATAATGGAGTCGAGGTTGAAGTGTTTGACCTGTTTTTTTTGGGTTTTCCCTTCAATGGCACCATGTTGAGTGGTATTTTCCAAAATGGAAACAACCACTTTTTCATCCAACTCCCCGCTATCAAAGATGTTTTTCAAGTGTTTGAAGATGGCCGGAATTTTCACATCAAAAAGTTCCGCCATTTTAGCCTGGGTGAGCCAGATGGTTTCATCCCGGAAAACCGTAGCTATCCTGACCGTGCCGTCAGATGTTTGGTAAAGGATGATCTCGATTTTGTCGGTTTGTGACGTCATGTTGCCCCGCCTTCGATTATTTACTAGCTAAACCGGGGTCGGACAAAGCTTCCCCCTTGATTGTTCGTCATTTGACCCAAAATAAAACATGTTTTCAGTGCTTAGATGTCCATTTTCAGGGGTGAAATGAGCATTATAAGCAGTTTCTTGTTTTCTCAATTCGTGCATATTGGGGGTCAGGCTTGCAAAATTGCAAGACGCATGAAAGGCGTGAGGCGGAAAACTTAGAAACCAACAAACAGGAAATCAAGCGCTGCAATAATTTCATCCCTGTCGTCATTTAATGAGCAGACCTTTTCACCCAATATCCTTACAGGCACACCAGCAAGTTCTGCTGTAGACATAACGACACGTGTACCCTCAATCTCAAATTCCAGGTTAAGATGTTTCGCAGCCTTCCTCATCAAAGTAGTATTGACAAGCGGAACAACCACATGTGTTGCCAGGTCATTAAGCAGATTGGCTTGCAGATCGAGCAGATAAGGAATTTCTTGTTTTGTTTGAATGCTGAGATTCTTAAAAACGTCAAATTGTGCCATTAGAACCGTCTCAGTCCGTCGCTAAAAACACCATCAGACTCTATCCGTGTATTATATGCATTTATTGCTTCATTGCTTTCATCCAGCCATCGCCGAGCATGCTCCTGACGCAACAATTCCACTAACCGTTTTTCCAGAGTTTGGGAAAGATTAATGTGATACTCCTTGGCCAATTTTAGTAAATGACTGTTTATACTAACATTTGTTGGTTTCTTTGGAGCAGTTTGATCAATAAAAGTTGTTTGCATGACAATCCCCTATATGCGTATTAATCATGCGCATATACTAGCAACACAACATCAAGACTGCAACAATAAATGTTAAATTAAATAGCTCTACTTTGTCAGATTACCAGAGCGTAACAGAAAATCCCCCCTGGCCCCCCTTTACAAAGTGGGGGACCATTAACTTCCCCCTTTGAAGATACGCGACGCAGGAGACTTCGAAGGGGGATATCATAAACATCTCACTATGAACCTTACTTGTAACGTAGCCATTTCATCCTCCTAACAAGTAAAAGGGTGTTTAGGATAAGATATCTGCGGTATTGGCGATCGCAAAGTTTTCTATACGCGCGGTATTTTCCTTCGGTCGTCCGGACTTAAATGCCCCGAAAAAGAGTTCCCCAATAACAGTGGCCGGAATGAATATCTCTCCTGCCTTGGCAATATGCTTTTGGGCAGACGGGTCTTCTGCAAATAGAGCGATCACGATATTGGTATCAAGCAGATATTTACCACTCATTCTGGTCTACCTTCTCGCAAGAATCTTCTATAGCCTCTCCCATGGTCTTCAGATCAGCAGCAGGTATTGCCCCTGCAAACGAAAGGAGTTGTTTGCCAGGAACGCCTTTTGGGCAAGTCACAACAAGGGCTCGAGCAAAATCAAGTACACGTCTCTGGTGCTCATAATCAAGCAAACCCATCTGGCTAATGATCTGTTTTTTTACCGTTACATTAAGCATAAAAAACCTCCCTTAATATTAGGTGAAAATGGAGATGCAGCCCCCCATCCACTCGTGCCGGAGCAACTGTTCAGTGATAGAAGTCTTGCCAACACCATTAGGGCCAGCCACGACAATCAGGCGAGGCTGAAGAATCCCCTCGCTCATGATAAGGGCCGTGAACGATTAGCTGCAACAATGTCATCACGCAGGCGCTGCATAAGTGCTTCCGCCGCCAAATCAGCACGCCGTTTGGCTTCTTGCGCTACCGAATCCATCAATGATTCCAGTTGCGAATCCGTTGGCTCATGCCGGATGTCATTCAAATCAAAATGTTCGTTTTGCATGATGCTATCCTCCAGGAAAAATGTGTGCAGGAAATGGCGCAAAAACCTGCTATTGAGCTTGCCGATTCTATTCTCATACGCCTCGCCACTACCATTTTGCAATTGTATCAAAACGACCGACATTAGTCTTCCCATTATTGGTAAGGCCCCTTGATTGATAATCTGGTCGACAAGCATAATATCTTGTAGAGAACGCCCCTAAGTATAGCTGACTTGTAAGCGATCACACTCGCTTTAAACCACAGTAGGCCTTTTATCTCCGATGTTGGAAGCACAGTATAGTGGCATAAAGACGACTTTCTGCTCAGGCAACCTTTTATACGATCCACCATAAAGGACTAACCCTTGCGGGCATTTGGGATATTGCTCCAGCATACCATGGAGACTCCGCAACGTCCCGCCTGCCCCGGATTTCACCTCGACGGGGTAAATTTTTCCGTCCCGAACGGTAAGGTAGTCTACTTCGGCACTACTGCCACGGACATCTCGGGCCCAATAAAACAACTCTGAACTGTGCCATGCTATTAGTTCCTGGGCTACAAATTGCTCTGCAAGTTTGCCGCGATAGATCGCTAAAAGATTTTCCTGCTGCAGTTCCAACTCAACCGGCACCTGGCAGAGTCTCTGCAGAAGCCCTATATCCAACATGGCTGCCTTAAACTTTTTGGGATTGGCAGTTGCTCCTAACGGCAAACCCGTCGGATCACAAGATGGTATTTTATGGATTATTCTCGCTTGGACCAGCAGATCAAAAGCTTTTCGATTCATCTGACCAGAATGACCCTCATTAAGGCGGGTATATTTCAACTGCTCACCAACACTTTTAGCGACATTCAGAAAAACAGCATCAAGGCACATCGTGTCGATGCGAGGTACATATTTGGAAAAATCATCACGATACGAATCAATAATTTCTGACTGGACACGGAAGGTTTCAACCATTGAACCAGTATCACGGTAGGTTTTGACACATTCAGGCATGCCGCCGACAAAGAAATAGCGTCGCAACTCCTGCAGAATCATGTGCTGAACATGCTCATCAACACCGGCCGGCGTCGCCAGCGTGTACTCCGCCATTGCTTCTTTCCCCATTGCCCTGAGATACTCGTAGAATGTCATTGGCTGCATGTGCAGATATTGCACTCGCCCAACAGGGATAGATATTTCACCAAAGGCAAACTCTAACAAGGAACCGGCCGCGACAACGTGAAGATCCGGCAGCTGTTCGTAAAAATAGCGCAATGCCGTGATAGCCCGGGGGCAAGCCTGAATTTCATCAAGAAAAAGAAGAGTTTTACCGGGAAGAATACGATTCGTTGCTAATTCCAGATACCCCAGCAGTACCTTGGGATCAAGATTACCAGCAAAATACGCATGTAAATCACGGCGCTTTTCCAGATCGATTTTCACAAAACTATCAAATTGTTGCGCCAACACATTTTCAACAAGCCAGGTTTTACCAACTTGACGTGCCCCACGGATAATTAGCGGTTTACGGCGTGGCGCGTCTTTCCACGCTATGACCTGTTTTTCAACCACTCGTTCCATGAAAGCAAATCCCTTTTGGCAAACCGTTCTTCATGATGCACCCTCTATCAAAACAGCAATTCAATGCAATTCTATAGTTGTACAAACAGAAAGTCAAGGTTCTTTATGGCTTACAAAAGTAGAATGTCAGGGATGTTGGTGGTGGGGGGAGAGGCCTTGCTGCTGAGGATACTGAGGTGGCTTATTATTTCGTGATAAAGCTTCGGCAATGCGCAGGCAATAACGCAGTGGACGCTCGCTCCAACCTTTGCCAAATTGTGTGGTGAGTTGCTTTGCCAGTTCGACAATTACTTGCTTGCCGTATTCAGCCCGTTTCCCTTGCAGCAACTCTAAATTGACCCGATTGCCGATTTGCCAGTAGAGCTGTGTAAGCGCGGCATTGACCGTGCCGGCCACCCGCTGCCGGGCAGCATCAATAAGATGGCGCACATCGGCCAACGCGCTTACTTGTAAAGCATGCAAACTTTGGGATACCAGGTCTTGCAATCAAGAATAGTCCAAATAACCATCGGGCAAAGCCAGAGTTTTACCATTTGTATGATTGAAGGGCTTGTGCAACCGCAAGTTCTGCGGCACACAATTATTGTCGACAAGGCCACGGCCGGAAGCATCTCATCAATAGCCACTGCCTCGTTCCGGTATTACGCAATAAGAACATCGCGCCCCAAGCGCCCACGATTTACCAACGTTGTTTTCACAAGCAACGGCGAAACATGATAGTAGCTTGCGGCCTCTTCTATCGTTTCATCATCTGGCGTTTGATTGCCTAAAAACTCTGCAAGTCCGGCAAAAGGGCAAAGTAACTCTTGGGCAAAAGATCGTTGAAATTTCTGGCGTGCTGTTTTTGCCAATGTGACGGGCAAGAGCACATCCGAAGAAGGCGCTATCAGATTGTCAGCCATCAATCGTGCCAGTTCGAAGTGCCTTCCAGTCTGTGGTCGTTTGGTTAGCACCACTTCCAGATAATCACTACTATAGTCATTACGGCAACCTACTCCAATCGGCACCCCAACATCCTGGCGCGTGCCGTTCACAAAATCTTCAGACAATGAAAAAATGTCGGCAAGTAGTTTGCCGTTCATAACCTGAGTTGCACCAACCCCCCATGCAGCCCGAGCTTGGCTGGCCATATAAGCAGCCCTCCGCCACGGCGATTGTCCTTGATCAAGGGTGTTGATTTCTGATCTTAGGCTTGTTAAATTTGGAATTTTCATTGTTTGGGATGTGGACAAGTATCCATCAATTTCCCCAATTGTTTTTGCAGCTTTTTGTTGTGTGCCAGCCACAATTTCTTCAACAGCCTTATTTCCCCACTTAGAGCTATAGCCTTGTATCTCAATTATCAGTTGCTCATCCGCCTCATCCGGATCACATCCCAACAGGGCTTCAAATGTTCTCCATTTCGAACTTTCAAATGTTTGTCGCTCCTCTCTGACACTCTGCCAAAGCTCAGCCAATGGAGTAATTTGTGTCGAACAGCTTGCAACACGCTCTAATACAGCTTCAATAAAGCGATCTATTTCGGCTCCAAAATCAGACAGAGAAATAGTTTCATCGCTACTATTGATATACCTGACCGGTGCACCAAACAGTCCTCTTGTACTTCGACTGGATAGCAACAAAAATTCACCATCACTAGCAAATGTAAGGTCAGGCCATACAAAACCACCGCCTGCGGCACCAAGGCAGTGACTCATCCGCCACGACAAAGTTTCACGCTCTGGCTCATGAATAAGTCTCCACCAGTTTGCAGCAAACCAAAAAGCTAGCTGATAGGCGGATACTCGCGCTGTGGAACGAATCGTACGCGCATTAATATCTTCAAGCTCAGTTACCGAACAACCATTTACTCGAATATCAATAGCAGCAAAAGCTATACGATCGAGTGTAGTAGCCTCGCTCGAGAGCCATTCAAAGTTCAGTTTTATATTATTGCTCATACATTGTTACTCCAATGTTCCAGCACATGAGCTCGAAACGGGTCAGTTTCCGGCATGGGGTAACCATGGTAAGAACCAAGCTCAAAATTATCTAACTGCGCTTCAAAGGAGAAACCTCCTTCGGATACTGCCCAGACATTCTGGGGGAAATTTCCACACATCTGCACACTAATCAAACCTTTTTTGATACCACATTGCAACAATTGTGATGCCACCTTATGGGTAAAAATACTCACCTCATCACAAAGTGTTTTATCGGGGCGGGGCAACGCCGGTGGAATCAATCCAAAATCACCGGGATTACGCTTATGCTCTGGATTGCCGGAATAGCTGACACGCTTCTGTAATTCAGCCAGCACTGATGAATCAGCATTCTCTTGTATTTGACGTTTAGGATTAAAGGTTTTACGCCGTTTCATTACGTAGATTTCCTGCATAATTCAAATCAAAATGTTCTTTTTGCATGATGCCATCCTCCAGGAAAAGTGTGTGCCAAGATGGCGCAGGAACCTTCAATTGAGCTTGACGATCTAATTCTCATACGCTTCACCACTATCATTTTGCATTTGTATCAAAACTACCGGCATTAGTCATCCCATTATTTGGTAAGGCTCCTTCCTCAAACGCCTATTGATCCCTCAATTTGCAAAACATACTCATCAATATCATGAAGTATTTCCATAACTTTTCTGCAAATATACTCGGTTTCAACCTTTTTCGTAATCATGGAGCAGAGCTCCACGATATATCTTGTCCGTGTTAAATTTTTCGAGGCATTCCTCTTTCACAGAGCGGACAAAAGCCAAGTGTTCTTTAATTTTTCCTATTTCCTGCCTGATTCTTTCCATTATACGTGTAGCGTTCTGTATCGATGTTCCTTAAAGTCGATTATTTCATGATATCAGTTGAATTAACGATCCGTAGGGTATCATTTCCTGTGCAGACATCAAGAAAAACAAAAACAGGACTGGGAATTTGAGCTATACACTTTTTGATTTTTTCAGCCACTGAAACACACGGAATGACACGGAACCAAATAAGTATGGGGATTATGGGGAGGGGGGTTTTACTTTAACGCCTATTGTCCACCTATTGCCTGAACCATCACTGATGATCTAGCCAATTCATAACCTGGCGGGCGTACTTATTAAAATCACTTAAGTGCTTGGTGGCTATTGAGTAAACAACATCCCAGTCAACCAGCCTATATTCGTGGACAGCAATATTACGAAACCCAACACTTTTCTGCATACGTTCTGCAATATCCGCATCAATTATGCCTGCCTGAAAAAGCATTTCAAAACTCTGGGCCATAGACATGGGCGCCGGCTGCTTAAGTTCAGCCACAAGACGTGCCGCAATATCGACGCTGAGTTGCACAGCCCGCTGGAGATTCAAGACGATAATATCCTGCCTATCCAAGTCATCAGATAAGTCATGTCGATGGGCCGGAACTTTTGAAATCACTCGGTCAACACAGCGCTCCAGGGACTCAATTTTTACATAGATAGTTGTTTTATCCATTGGCAAACCTTCGGCAGTGGCGTTCAAGTACCATTCGAGTAAGTGGCATCATATCGACCTGTTCGAACCACATTTTTTTAATCAAGGCGGGATAGACAAAGTCATCCTTTATAATCACTTTGCCGGTGCATAACGCCTGTTGTAAGATGAGACCGGAGACAGCTTGCAAATCAATCAAATCCACTTCATATACCAACACTCGAGAGAAGGCCAGAAGCAGGTCTGTTTTTTGATCAAAAGAAAGAGGCCTATCACCCGCCACACCAATATCAATATCACTATCAGGTGTGGTGCGGCCAGACACCACAGACCCAAAAACCGTCACCACGCAGATGTCAGGAAACAGCTTGGAGACTTCTTTTATCTGTGTGCTATAGGTCATATCGATATATGAAACCTTGAATGTCTGTTAGCTCTTAGTCCAATTTGCAATAGAAAGCCCGGGGATTTCATTAAAATGTTTCTCGTTGTTTGTTACTATTACGAGGGGTATGTAATTTTTTGCCAACGTTGAGATTTTCTAAAAAATAATTGGATACACAATAGCCAAAACGTCATCAAGAACTTCAATGTCAGCTTTCTCTACAAAAGCAATTTTGCGTTGTTGATAATCTAATGACTTAAACTGCTCGCCCATGACAAAACCCTTCACCTTTTTTCCTTCAGGCAAGGTTATATGAGTCGGGTATGGCCTCTGGGTGTTTGTTATGGGACATGCGACCACAAAACCTAACCTTTTATTGTAGTCCTTTTTGCTTATTATTAAAGCAGGCCTGGGTCCCATTTGTTCCCGGCCAGTTTGAGGGTTAAAATCTAAATAAACAATATCTCCCTGGTCTGGAATATATTTTTCCCCATTTGTTACCATTCCTCTTTGCCTTGCGGCCCTCCCCAATCGAACTCTTGCGGCTCATAGTCCTTTGGAAAGGCCGCCATTAATTTTTTAAGATCATGTCTGCCACGCGGATCTTTTCTAACTGGCTTGATAATCACACTTTCATTTTCGGTTGTTATTTCTACGGGATCACCTATAGATAGGTGTGATTTTTTAAGCAGCTGCACGGGCAGTCTGACCCCCTGACTGTTTCCCCATTTCTTAATTTCAGCTCTCATATTTTCACCTTAGCTTGTCGTTGTCTTTTCGCTTACCGTTGTTTGGCGGAAGCAGTGGATACACATAGTATATACATGGTTACGAGAGATGGCAATCTTTTTTACAGGTAAACTGTCCGGACTTGTAGAAAATGATTTGTCCGGTTTACCCAAAATCCGTGATTGGGAAATAATGTTATAAAAAACCTCGTCAGTGTGGGATAATAAAGGTGTCAAAGCCAATAAAACCAATCAACTTTGCAAGTTGAAATAATCGCCAACAGAAACATGAAAACAAAAAAATAAGGCCTGTTTGGCCTGTAGGAAATCTGTTTTTTGGGCTTTGCTAGTTACTTTTCAACACCTTTACATAAACATGTAGCAGACAAGACGAAATTGATCGTCTGCCCCTACAAACAAAAAAGGCAGTACATTACCTGGGTGTTCACGCTGGTAATGACTGCCTTTTGTCGTGGTCGAACGGAGAAAGAATCCTACTCCCAGCTACCTACATCGGCATTTTCACCATCGCCGCCGGATTGTCCGTCGGCACCGTACGAAGAGATGTCTATCTCGCCATTTTGACCAGGGTTCTCGTAATTGTATGGATTATCCCAAGGGTCATTCGGTACGCCCTTCTGCAAATAGGGCCCAGCCCATTTATCGGATCCGGTGTTTTCAACAAGGGCCTCTAAACCTTCCTGGCTTGAGGGGTATTTGCCGACATCAAGTCGATACGAGTCCATGGCCGTCATCAGCATCTCTATCTGGGTCTTGGCTGTTTTTTGTTTGGCCATTCCAAGTTTACCGAACATCTTAGGCCCAACAAGTGAGGCAAGAAGTCCTAAAATAACCATTACAATTAACAACTCGATAAGGGAAAAGCCTTTTTGATTATCAAGTTCTTGCTGTATCCGAAGCAAACGAAACATTTTTTTCATTAGTATCACACCATGTTTATAAGTTTTACGTTCTTGGGTTTATCTAGGTTAGCTCGGTATGTTTCAACTAGCAGCCATTTACATTTATATAATATCAGCCGATAACCTTCAAGCCGAAAGAGTGTTTCTGTCCATCTCCACCAACTACGAAAACCATAATATGACTTCACTACCCCCAGATAGTCTGAACATGAGGGTAGGCGATAATTTTATTATCGCGAGTAACAAGAGGCAAACCCATAGTCATTGCCGTTGCTGTAACAATCCGGTCTACAGGATCGGGATGGAACTCGCCCGGCAAAGTTACGGATCGCAAGCTGATGGTATTATCTACTGGTATAAAACGAACAAAAGGCAAACTTTCAGTTTTACGAACCCAATCCCGAACATCAATTGAAAGTTCCAACCGCCGCTTATCAACTAATAGAGCTATCTCCCATGTCGATATGGTTGAAATAACTATCCCATTTTCATCAACTGCTCTGGAGATGGCCTTGGAAGCACTCTTTGAAAGGTTTTCAGGGTTGCTTATCCACCAAAGCCATACATGAGTGTCCAACACAATCACTTCAAAGCCTCCCAGTCATCTTGACCGACCGGAACTAAAGGGTCATCATAACGGCGAACTGAATTGCGCAATTCTTCCAACACTAACTGCGTTTCTTTATGAAATGGAATTATTTTCAGTACTGGCTTAGCGTGGTCTGTGATGATCAACTCCTGGCCAGTCTCTTGTACCTGGCGAAAAAACTTAAGGGCCTTGGGTTTGAAACAAGATTTCGACACGGTATTTGTCATGCTTTTTCCTCATTTTAAAGTCCTCACCTCACACAAGTGACCACAATATCATGGTCACATTGTCCCGTCAAATCAAAAGAACAGTCGAAATTTTTTGCAGCTTTCGAAAATGACTTTACCATCTATATATTTTCGTAAATGTTGCTCACATAGGAGCTAATTTTCCTTCTCGAACTTACGCAGCCTTGCCACTGCTTGATTGTGTTCTTTTAAGGAGTTTGAGAAATAATGCCCTCCATCCTCCTGCAAGACAAAATACAGATAATTTTCTGCGGCAGGATTAAAAACCGCCGAAATCGATGCTTTCCCAGGATTACAGATCGGCCCGGCAGGTAATCCTGTTTCTGTGTAGGTGTTATAGGGCGTTGGCGTCTTTAAATCCTTTCGAGAAAGTTGCTGGCCAAATTTTTTAAGCCCGTAAACAACTGTGGGATCGGCTTGAAGCCGCATTCCCTTCTTCAGCCTGTTAATAAAAACTTTAGCCACTAAGGGCCTTTCCTCTGAAAAACCAGTTTCTTTCTCAACAATAGAGGCCAGGGTAAGGACTTGATTGACTGAGAGGCGTACTATTTGATCCACAGCTTTGGAGTTCTCAACCTTGCTGACCGCTTCACCAGCCTGCCCATCACAATCAAACAAGACTCCTTCAACCAAGGAAGCATTTTCACACTCCGTCAAAATAACGGTCTGCATGCGTCTGAACATAGTGGCAAGAATATGTTGTGGACTATCTGAGCGCTCAAAAAAATAGGTATCAGGGAAGAGGTAGCCTTCCAAACTATTTGCGCGCACCCCCATCTCACTCAAAAATTCTGGGTCAGACATAAGCAGCAACAGCTCATCTGGTCTGCCCCAGCCGCCAGAAGCAATTTTCTCGGCAATCTGGTAGATATTCAACCCTTCTGCGATGGCCAAGGTGCGAGGAATCGTTTTGCCCTGCTCAATATCCTTAAGAATCAACAAAGGGGTATGTTCAGCAGTAAAAACGTACTCCCCGGCTTTAAGTCGGGTCGACACCCCCAGATAACGCGCCAGTAATCGAAAACGGAAATCGTCTTCAATGACACGGGATTCAATGAGGATTTTTTCTATCTGCGGAAACCCGCTTTTGGGCGGAATATAGACCTGTATCTTCTCAAAATATCCGGAAGCGCCAGGAGAATTAGCATACAGCCAAACCCAGGAATAAAACCCAACTGGCACGACAATCAAAGAGATCAGCACAGCCATCAACCAACGTGAGATTCTCTTGCCCTCTTTAACCTGGGGTACTTCAAAATTATCAACAGGATCTGGCGAATTCGATACCATATGCTTTGAAATTAGCCACGAAACCACACAAAAAAACACGAAAAAACGCCGTTGTTTGTGTGAGTCTGTGTGGGTCTGTGGCTGAAAAAAGAGTTTATATCATCCTTCACAGAACTTTCTTTATTTGGCGTAAGAACTCTTCGACATCACTCAGTTGCGGATCACTTTGAAACTTCTCCCGGCAGTCCGGTTCCAACTCTCGTATCAGTCGAAGGTATTCGTTAACCCTGCCGATCTTCTGCCTGATCCTTTCCTTCAAATTCCCATTTCCCTCTGGCGCTGAAATTGAAAATCGATTGCCATATGCTGAATTTTCAACTCAAAAACTTCTCTCTCCTCAGAATCTCTTTCCCATATCACTTTTCCTGTCCGGGTAATTTGATCAAGAAGCATAAGGTTTCTGGTCTGATTTAAGATTACCAGGTCAATGCTAATAGCTTTACTCCAATACTTCGCAATGAGAAGATAGATAGAACCATTTATTAACTTGGGCCAAAGCACTTTGAGGCATTACACAAACGCCATTTTAAGAATTTTATCCATGTTTTTTACCGGCACAAACTTCATCTGATCACGAATCTCTTTGGGGATCTCAACCAGATCTTTCTCATTTTCTGCCGGAATAATTACCGTTGCTATCCCGGCCCTCAACGCCGCTAAAGCCTTCTCCTTCAAGCCGCCTATCGGAAGCACTCGCCCCCGAAGGGTAATCTCGCCAGTCATGGCAATATCCTGCCGCACCTTTTTCCCGGCCAGAGCCGAGTACAATGCCGTTGCCATAGTAACACCAGCAGATGGGCCATCTTTAGGAATCGCCCCGGCAGGGACATGAATATGAATATCAATCTCTTCAAAATACGTCTCCGACAACTTCAAGACATCAAGCCGGGTCCGGCAATAGCTCAATGCCGCCTGAGCCGACTCTTTCATCACGTCACCCAGTTGGCCGGTCATTGTAATGCCACCCTTACCCTTAACGATACAGACTTCAATGGTCAAAAGCTCACCACCGACCTCTGTCCAGGCCAGTCCTGTCGCCAGACCGGGCTGATCAATTTTACCTAATTCAGTCTCGGGCAAAAATCGTGGCGGCCCCAGATATTTGGCCAGCGTCCGATCAGAAATTACATACGGCCCCTTGCTGCCTTCAGCTACTTTACGGGCCACCTTCCGGCAGACCTTGCCGATCTCTCTTTCCAGATTTCGTAAACCGGACTCGCGCGTATAATGACTGATAATTTTGATAAGCGTAGCATCGCTCAGTTTAATATGCTTTCGGGTAATCCCATTTTCTTTGATCTGTCTTGAGAGCAGGTAGCGCTTGGCAATAACCAGTTTTTCTTCCAGGGTATAGCCCGACAGGCGAATGATCTCCATCCGGTCCAGCAGTGGACTGGGGATAGTGTCCGTCATGTTCGCAGTTACAATAAAAAGCGTTTTCGACAGGTCGTAGGGCATATTCAAGTAATGATCAGTAAACTCAACATTTTGTTCAGGATCAAGGACCTCAAGCAATGCCGATGAAGGGTCGCCCCGGTAGTCCGAGCCGATTTTATCAACCTCATCCATCATAAAGACAGGGTTATTGGTGCCAGCCGTCTTTAAGCCTTGAATAATTCGGCCAGGCATAGCCCCAATATAAGTACGCCTGTGGCCTCGAATCTCAGCCTCATCATGCATACCCCCCAGAGATAGACGATAAAACTTTCTGCCCATCGCCCGGGCAATCGACTGACCTAATGAGGTTTTACCCACACCTGGAGGCCCAACAAAACACAAAATCGGTCCCTTGGACGATTTACTCAATTTGCGGACAGCCAAAAATTCAAGAATTCGTTCCTTAACCTTTTCCAACCCATAATGATCAGCATCCAGAACCCTGGACGCTTCCTTTAGGTCAAGCTTGTCCTTTGAGCCTTTCTGCCATGGAACCTCAAGAATCCAATCCAGGTAAGTCCGGACAATTGAGGCCTCGGAGGCATCAGGGTGCATCATCTCGTAGCGCTTCAACTGCTTCATGCCTTCGGCGCGAACTTCCTTAGACATCTTTGTTTTAGAAAACTTAACACGAATTTCTTCAATCTCTTCTGAGCGATCATCAACGTCGCCAAGCTCTTTTTTCAAGGCATGCATCTGCTCACGCAGATAATATTCGCGCTGGCTCTTGCTCATCTCTTCCTTAGCCAGTGACTCAATTTTTGCCTGAACAGTAGAGACTTCAACCTCTTTGCGCAGAAAGTCAGAGACCTTTTGCAGACGTTCAACCGAATCAAATGTTTCCAGCACCGCTTGCGAGTCAGGGGTCTTCATACGCAGATTAGAGATCACCAAGTCTGCCAGACGTCCAGGCTCTTCAATACTATTGAGGATAACCATCAAATCAGAAGACATGATCCCTTTGAGCATCAGAATCTTCTCGGTATTTTCCCGCACAGTTCGCATCAAGGCCTCGACCTCAACAGAAACAGACTCTGCGTCAAACTCCTCATCTTTGATCACTGAAATTTTTGCAAGAAAGTGCGGGTCAGATTGAATAATCTTTTCAATTTTGGCCTTGCTGACAGCCTGCACCAACACCTTTAACCTGCCATCGGGCAGCTTCAATGTGCGCATTATCATGCTGACCATGCCGACACCATAGACATCCTCAGCACCTGGTTCGTCAACAGTAGCATCCTTTTGAGTAACCAGAAGAAGAAGGTTATCCTTCATCATTGCCTCATTGATCGCTGCAATTGAGGCTGGGCGACCGACAAAAAGCGGTATAATCATATAATTAAAAACGACCACATCACGAATAGCCATCATCGGCAATTCATCAGGAATCTCTTGTCCTTCTACATCAAAGAAATCTCCTAAACCGTTGGTCAGCGAGTCATTAAAATCCACGCAAATTCTCCCATTTTAAACAAATTTAAAGGGGCAGAAAACCCCCGGATATTATTTTTGCCAACACTAAACATCTTAGCAGAGTAAGTCAATATGACAAGACTATACGGCCGCGAATAAAAATTATAGCCAACCCCAAATTGATTTGGTTAAGTAACCAATTACCCAGTCAACCAATACACAAATACAGATGAGACTACTATGCTGACAACCAAATCTTTTTTCGACTTAAACGAGTTTGCGCACCGCGACCTTTTTGGCGAGGTCAACGTCTGGGAAGTTCTTAAAAAACTTAAAGAATATGTGGGCGATCAAACATACCCAGAGTTCGGCTCACTTCTAAAAACCGACATGCCGCTGCCCGAAACCATTGTTGTAGTTGACAACAACTTAATCCCGGCCTCGGCGCTGTCAATTGAGTTAGGCGATGCGACCAAAGGACAGGTACGAGCCTATAAAGATGGTCAGCCTCTGATCGGCGCTTCAATCATCATGGCTGGGGCCGTTTTAAGCGGCAACCAGATAAAGATTGGCCAGAATGTGTTAATTGAGCCCGGCGCCATGATTAAGTCTCCGGCCATTATTGGCGATTTCTCCGAAGTCCGGCAAGGTGCGTAAGTTCGAGAAGGAAAATTAGCTCCTA
>JADGBM010000040.1 GCA_015231515.1 Desulfobulbaceae bacterium | reverse complement strand
CATGAAATCGTCAGTGATAGCGACTGAGAGATTAAAGTTGTTTAAATGGGTCAAGTCGGCTTTCACTTTGATGAAATCCATAATATCCGGATGGTCAATGCGTAAAATTGCCATATTGGCACCGCGTCGGGTACCGCCCTGTTTAATTGTTTCGGTTGCACAATCAAAAACAGACATAAATGACAATGGACCACTGGAAACGCCTTTTGTGGAGTGAACAACATCGTTTTGCGGTCTGATCCGTGAGAAGGAGAAACCAGTGCCGCCACCACTTTTATGAATCAGGGCGGTCTGTTTTACTGCCTCGAAAATACTATCCATAGAGTCTTCAATAGGCAGGACAAAACAGGCTGATAACTGTCCGAGTTCACGGCCGGCGTTCATTAATGTTGGTGAGTTGGGCAGAAAATCGAAGTTTGCCATCATTTCATAGAAGTCGCCGGCCAGTTTGGCAATAGGGGCAGCCGTGTCATAGCCTAAATCACCTGCGGCGATAGTTTTTGCTACACGCCAAAGCATATCTTTTGGTTTTTCGGTGGGGTTACCATCCTGATCTTTCAGGAGGTAGCGTTTTTCAAGAACGGTGATGGCGTTGGCCTTAAACTGTGGTTCTGTTGCGTCGGCAGGCAGAGAAATTTCGTTGGTCATGATCTGTTTGGTCATTGTTGACTCCATGGGCGTTCATCTGTTTATCAATTTTGGGGCATAGGACGGCTCTACAGAATACTACGGTTTTATCTGCCTGGAGGTGCTGAATCCCTGGACTGTATTATGCCCCCCGGTAGGGGTTGTTTTGTCATTTTATTCGTGAATTTTACATTTGAAGCAATACAGGAGTTGATACCCTATGTTGTATGCTGAAAAGCACATTCGCACAATATGTTGTAAATGTAAATATAAAAAACACAATAAAAATTAAAAAAATGAAGAAAAATACTATGCAATTAGTTTGCCTGATCAGTTGAGGAAAAAAGATGAAATGTAAAAAGGATGAAATGTCGGGGGGATGAATTTTCTATGTAAAAAATTAAAGAGGCCCACTCGAAGAGGGCCTCTTTTTTGCAAACAAAATCAGCGGTTTTTGTGGGCGTAAAAAGCTAAAGCGTTAGACGCAAAACAAAGTTAGAAAACTGGTTGCTAACATCCTTCAACTGCCTTCCTTTCAGTTTTTGTACGAATTTTAACTTTATCGCCAACGTTGATTCTGTCAGTGAGCTCTCCACAGGATAAAACAACCTGGCCTTTGTCAATGGATTCGACAGTGCAGGTAAATGATGCTGCTACGGAGGCAGTCGTAACGGTTGCAAGTAAAGCGATGGCTGAAAGTACTGCAATAATCTGTTTCTTCATGGCAATCTCCTTTTCCGGGACTCCCGGAATTTTAATTGGTGGGTAGTGTCTGTCCATTGTCCATTAAATGGACCCGCTATTTTCTGTTGTGACAATCAGTACATTTTGTGGGGCCGGTCGCAATTTTTGCCTTTTGCATGTTTTTGTGGCAATCAAGGCAAATTCCATGGAAATAATTTTTTACCTCTTTAGGGCCACCCGTACCGTTCAAGGCAGCAAGTATCCGTTCTTGAGCGACGCTGTTCGTTAAATCTGTTACGGTTTTTGCCTCCGGATGACAGGCGCTACAGGTAAACTCATCAGTAAAAGCGTTAGCCGCATATTGGCTATTGCCCTTAAGATATTTGTGGGCATGGTCCTCATGGGTAAAGCTGTTAACGGACTTTTGGTCTTTGGGCAGGCCCTCAATGCTGGCATGATTAACCTGGATATTGAGGTTAATTGTCTCTGGTGCCGGATTTTCATTGTTTGCTGAAACAGTTGCCGACAGCAGACAGAGCAAGGCTGTGGCACCCAATAAAGTTACGTTTTTTTTCAGACTACCTTTTTGAATTTTCATCATCAAATCTCCTTTGTGTGTGGTAAATTTTTATTGTTGTTGTCTAACTGCCTTTAACCACACTGTACGGCTCTCTTGTGCATTTGTGGAGAGGACATTGGGCGAAGTCGGGTTGGATACTATTCGAACCCGGGGCTATGTCGGGTTCTAAGATCTTGAATTAATAGAGATATTTGATGTGGATTGATTTTCGGTATATCGGGACTGGCGAGTATGTGTTCAAGAGTTTTTCTTGCTTTCCTTGCCTGAAACATTTATTTTCCGGTATCTTATTCATTAATAAACCCAGCAGAGCTGGATATAATCATGGACGTAAAACAAAATACATATCCTGGTGGTGTCCCCATGGTTCAAATTGACGGAGGGAAAATTCGTGCCATCCGTGAACAGAAGGGCCTGACCCAGTTGTATCTTGCCTCAGTTGTTGCGGTAACGACAGATTCGATCTCTCGATGGGAGAATAAGCGTTATCCAACCATAAAAAAGGAAAATGCCCTGAAGCTGGCTGAAGCTTTGGAAGTTGAGTTGGCAGATATTCTTGATGCCGGGCATAAGGCCCTGCCCGATGAGCCTGAGGGTCTGGAAAGTACAGAACAAGCCCCGGAAGTGACTGCGCCGGAGGTTGTTTCCAAAAGCAACAAATCTTACTGGGTGATTGGTTTGGTGGTTGCGGTGGCGGCGTTGGCACTTTTTGCCTGGTTGCGGTTACCAGTCCTTAATGGTGTTCAGATTCACGCTGTTCGATTCATGCCGGATCACACAGCCCCAGGGCAACCGTTTCCTGTTGTTATTAAGCTTGTCAGTAGTGATTCTCAGCCTTCGCCTTTTATTTTAAGGGAGATGCTGCCGGCCGGTGCCACTCTTGTTGAGTCGCAGAAGTCAATACCTGCGGCTGTTGATCATAAAACGGGTGAGATGAAATGGATTAACAAGGTTACCGAAAAAATGGTTCTAGGCTACTCCCTGCGCTATGATGGGCCTGTTAGTCAGGAAGGTCTGAGGATGAACGGCACGGTAACCTTACGTAAAGTATCTGGCAGAGGCAAGGCGATCGCCGGAAATAACCGAATTGCCTTTGCCCCCTATCACTGGGCGGATTCCAATAAAGATAATTTTATCGACGATCTGGAGATTCTGGCGGTGTACGAAGATTTTTCTGATGCCACAGGCCTTGACCTTGAAATGGATCTTATCGAAGATATCTGGTTTGGCGGTGGTTACGTCTGGAACGTCAACAGTAAGAAATTTGAAATTATTCCGTAACTGCGGTCTTGTTGATCAGTTTTAGGAGGTTTTCCTTACGTTCTTCAGTTTGCGGGTGGGTTGATAAAAAAGCCACATCAGCGCTGGAAAATTGTTGTAGTTTTTCCTGGAATCGTATTGCTCCTAAAGGGTCAAACCCAGCCTCCCGCATATAATGCAGTCCCATCTCGTCGGCCTCTCTCTCCTGGTCACGGCTGTAGCCCATTTTTGCCAGATGTGTCCCCGAATTAACTGTTGCCGAGGAAATTAAACCGCTGAAAGGTATACCCAGGCCAATACCTATCACCTCCATGGCCAGCCCAAGAACGCCGCCAGCCTGTTGGACATTCTGGTTATACGATTTCTTTTTGTCGATATGGCCCTGGGTAATGTGGGCCATTTCATGGGCGATAACAAAGGCATACTCATCAAAGTTCTCATCAAGGAGTTTGATCAAGCCGAGATTGATGGCGATGAACTCTTTCTTTTTATCCTTCCAGGCAAAGGCATTTGGGGCAGTACCAGCAACAATAAGCAGCTCGGCATCTGTACCGGATTGTAGTGCGATATCATCTCTTACATACTGCAGGTCTTCCAGGAAAACTGGGTCAATAGCGACAATATTGGCATGCAGTCCAGCCGGACACTGGCCGTTGGTTTGGGTGCTGTTCTGTCTGCTGGCACAACCTGCTGACAGCGTGAGTACGAGGCAAAGGAGCTTGGCTACTGTTTTCCAGGCCATAAATAGATATCAAGTTGTTGATTTTTGATTTTCATGAAAATCCCTCATCCAAATGCCCTTCTCAGAAAGGACGTGTTGTAAGATACATACTGATGGATATCTGTTTTGTTGTTCTTATAGGCCTTACGGATGATCTTTTTGAATCTGTTTTTGATGCTTGGTAATGGGGCGGCCTGGGTGAGATTAGGTAGGAATTGTTCAATTGGGCCAGGTGGTGGAATTTGAAGTTTCTTGTTTAACTCTTCTGAAACGTTGGTCTCGGTAGCGACCTGCATGTGGCCGGCAATTTCAAATTCACCAAGAGAACGAAGGAAGTTCATGATCGAGCCGAGATCGTTTTTTTTGTAAAAGATCTTGATCTCTTCGCTGATCATTTCTTGGGTTGCCACGAGTTCCGCGAACCGTTCTCTGTATTGACTGATGTGTTCTGTCAACCTTTCGTAGCTGTCCAAGATGGCATTTGTGAAGCAACCCTTGCTGGTTAAACCACGAAACCGGACATTCTCGAAAACCCGCTGCCGGAGGAATACTGACTCGGTCAGGTACGGGTCATAAAAAAGCTGATCTTCAATGCCGGCTAAGGCTAAAAAATCTTGAATAAGTTCGTCGTCTTTTAGCAGTATGTAAATTCGGATAAGGTCGAAACTTATTCTCTTTTCTAGTATGACGCTTTGCTGGCGGATCTGGTCGGCCAGGCTCAGTTTATCATCTTCGATGAGTTTGCGGAACCCGAAGTAGCGGTCGGCAATCTCCTGTTTAAACTCATATGTGAGTGCATTTACGATATTATGCGTCATGTAAAAGTTAGTTGAAATGTTATGAGTAAGGGCGTAAGCTTATTGTAAGCTGGTTACAAGCTCAGATAAAAATTCGGCAACGATAGGCACAGGTGTATATATTGATTAAACCACTCTGCTCTCAAAGAATAAATATATTTTTTTTGGCCCTTAGCCTCTTGCTGCTTGGCGCCGTATCCTGCTCCATGCTGTTACAACCAACGACATCATTTGATCGAAGGCGCACCGCAAGCTCATATGGCGAGATTCTTTCCCAGTCAAACCCTGACTGTGATGACTGTACTGACCGGTTTCTTGTTCAAAAGCCCGATGGGGAGATTATAACGCTGATATTCCGTTATAACGGTGAAATTAAAATTATTAACTAAGAGCCTTGAGTGCGCCTGTGGGATTTCACATAGTTTAAAATTCAACAAAAAGAAATATGATTAGCGACACATACCCGCGAACATTCATATGGAGTGTCCGGCCACGATTGAAGGTTACAGATCTTCTGACTTTGATAATGTGTAATGGTTTTGCCATCTTGCGCAGTATCCAGAAGACAAGAAGACAGTAATTCAGTGAAACGGTGCTGCTCATCGCTTTTTCCCATTCTGAATTCTGCCTTCTGCCCTCCCGCAACTATACTACTGTCTATCTCCACCACATCTGGCGTTTGGCTGGGTTGCCAATAAGATCAAATGAGTCACCTGATTCGTTTAAAACGGCATTGAACTCTTCAATTGTAAACGTATATCCTTCCTTTAAAGCCAGTTCTATGAAGGCTTCTTTGCTCTTAAGTGCATCATAGCGTAACCGCATTTCTTCACTTGCGCCCCCGGCAATTAGTAGATCCTCAACACTTTTTTTAGACATAATATGCTCCTTTTTTGTTTATTGAATATATTTCCTCAGGCAGATCAGCTGTGTGCTCTGCCATCCAAGTGATTTGTAAAAGTCAAGAGCTTCACTGTTTGTTTTGTCCGCCAAGAGCTGAAGTCGAGAAACTCCCATATGTTCTGCCCATCTGCTAACCTCAGCCATGAGCTGTTTACCGACGCCTTGTGATCTCCACTTCTTTGTGACGACAACATCTTCAACGAGAAGGGCAGGGCCCCCTTCCGCAGTTGAGATAGTTAGCTGGCCGGTGCACATGCCAATTATAGTCCCTGCCTTTTCTGCAACTGCGACGTAGCCTCGTTGATTGTCAAGCATCAGTTGCAGGCCAACCCGCTGTTTTTCTTCATTAAATAGAAAATCTTCCTCAATTGCGAAAAGAGCACGTAAAAGTTCAATTAACTGTGGTGTATCGCCCGGATCTGCCTTGCGAAAGGTTATCGTGTTAACGTTGATCATTTGCTAAGAAGTTGATGCGTACATTTTCATCATCGGCCTGTTCGATGCTGTACAGACTCCCCTCGACAATAGTGATATTTTTGCCTTGAGCGGCACTCTTCAAAGCTGCGATACTGCTTTCGATTGTATCCTTTTCAGCGGTCACATTTTTGTGTAAAAGAACTTTGTTTTCCTTGTCTGTAAATTGGAGAAGAAAAACGTTATGTTCCAAGAAAACCAAGTCTTCGTAGGCGTAAGCGACTTTCATAGGAATTAATGTTCCCTTGACAGACTCAATCACCTCCATGAGTGTTCCAAGTGGATATATTGACATAGTTTTTCCTCTCGTTTTTTACGATCTGAGTTGTTGCCCATCTATGTGGTCAGTTTTTGAACGACCAACCCTTTAAGGGTATGGGCCATCGCCAACATTGCAGGAATGTCTTCCATTTCCGGCGGTGTAATTCTAAAACCATCAAGGTCGCAAATATCCTGATATTCACCCATCTTCAGTAAACCATCGCGCAACTCATCAATTGCATGGGGAAAGGTTGTGTCCATAGCCTCAACCAGATCTTGCATTGTATGGTTATATGGCATTGTTCCATGCTTCATCAAAGCCGCCATTACAAATTTTTCAATTGCCATGGCAATGATGTTGTAAAGAATTTCAGGAGTAAAAACCTTTCGGCTCTTTTCCACAGCTGCTGACGCGGTATGGAGGAATCCTTGCCCTTCAACTAGAAATTCTTGCCAGCCGGAAATGGGCTGCGCTGCTTTGATGTCGGAAAATGATATAACTGTTGAGTTGGTCATGGTTTTTACGCTCTTAGTCGATTAGATAATCGGCAGCAGCCTCGCCTTCTTCTAAGCCATCGAGAATTGCATCGATAGCCTCTTCACTATCCACCCCCTTAAACCACCAGTTTTCAGGTTGGATAACCATGATAGGGCCGCGATCACACTGCTTAAGGCAGGTTGAGGCAGTAACCAGGCAGTCGAGCCCTCGATCAAGAATCTCTTCTTCAAGATATTGTAAAAAACCTTCTGTTTGCTTGTGACATATTCCTTTTTTATCACCAGCAACGCGAAAACTCTGACAGACAATTATTTGTCGTTCTGGAGTTGCCATTGTATTTCTCCTTATTGTAGTTGTTTAGCTAATAGCTAAAACCCTGTCTCAGCATTTTTTCTTGCCCTTCTTGCCGCCGCCGAATAGAACGTCCACCGTTCCTTCAATCTCACCCTCGTTGATGAGAACAGTAATGCCGTGCTGAGCCAAAATCTTCCGTGGGCTGTCTCCGGCGCTGGCTGTTAAGAGAGCAAAACAGTCTTTAATTGACTCTGCTAAGCCTTCCCATCTTGATACGCCACCCCCAGGTTCGGGAACTGGGCGGGTGCCAAGCAGGCAGGGAAGTCCGTCTTCTCTTGGTCCATAGATTAACGCTTGATAGGCCTGGCCAAGATGAAGGTCAATCGCCATGCCATTGGAGCTAACAACCGCGACGTTTGGTTTGTCCTTACTTGGTTTTGGTAGCATCGCATCGTGGCTGGCACAGTTGCCGGCCAGAGATGTACATCCTGAGCCAATTTTTGCTGGGTTCTTGTGCCTGATAGTGACGTTGGTTACATGCTTGCAAGCTTGGGCACGTAATTTTTGCATTAATTTTTTCTTTGCGTGGCACGGAGTGTCATTGTCACTGCTCACATCACTGGCAGTAAATGGCAAAATGTCCATACTATCGACACCAAGCGCTGACATTTTTTTTGCAATTACTTCAATATGGTCATCGTTGGCACCAGAATAGACTGTAGTACGAATGGTCACCGCAAGTCCGGCGTCCTGAAAAGCGCTAACGGCGAGACTTTGCTCTGTAACTAATGTTTCAGTCGCCTGTTTAATCGGGACAGTCTTGGTCGATGGCCGAATCCAGGCATAAATTTTCTGGGCAATTTCAGCATCAACTGCATCGACAAGCATAGTAACACCCTTAATGCCGGCATTTGCAAGGTCACTCGCATACTGACTGCCATTGAGCCCCAAAGTTGCTATTTGAAGTAAAATGTCTGGATATTCACTGCAAATTCTTGATGCTATTTCCAGGGTTAATTCGGGGGTCGCCAGGGGATCGCCTGGTCCTCCAATCTCAATGTTAGTCAGATGCGCTCCCTGCTCTAAGTTTTCCTTAATCCAGGTAAGTGCTCCCTCCAAAGGGATAGCACGACCAGCTGGTTGCTCTGGCCAATATTTAACCCGGAAATTTTCTTTAGGGCATAGCGGTAGAACCGGGTATGATTCAGACTTCTCGGTACAGGCACAGTTACATGATCCAGATTGTTCAAGAACTTTAGTAGTTGTCATAGGTTTGTCTTCATCGATAAAATCGGTTGTTTTTGTTATTTCCTAGCGTCAAGCCGAATATTTACATCCGCTGGTTAGTAAGCTGAAACGTTGAAATGGTTAGAGGACAAGCTCAAATTTTTCCTCAGAATCATCTCTATCTTTTCTGTCGAGTAAAACACCCAAGATCTTTTCTAAAAGCCTGAGTCCACCTTTGTAGCCAACAGTCGGGAAATACTGATGCCCCTGGCTGTCAAGAATAGGGAATCCCCAGCGGACATAAGGCAGGTCTTCGTCACGGGCAATGTATTTGCAATAGGTGTTGCCAATGATGAGATCAACCGGATCATTTTTGATCAGTTGATGCAGGTAAAACATGTTTCATTTGGCCTTAACGTTGACTTCAAAAGGCATCTCTTTAGTGATCTCTTTGATGCGTTTTTCGAATTTCTTTCCCGGTGTGCCGGTTACTATATGAACTGGGCACATGTCAATGGAGACCAGGAATTCAGTCATGGCAATCAGTTGATCTGGGTCGCCGACCAAGGCAACTTTTTTGCCATATAAATATTGATGCATATCTGAAATCATGTCCACCAACTGACCGCGTTCATGGGAAATTTCCTCAGGAACTGTAACACCTGCCACTTTTCTTAAGGCATCGATAAAACGATCGGTTGCTTGAAGGCCAAAGGGCATGTCAAGTATGCTGCATGGCACTTTGTGCTGGTTGTCAAGGTAATGGGCAGCATCGGCTGAACACCACTCGCCAAGCGCCAAAGTGCCCATTGAATCACCGGTTGATTTAAGCTCGTCAACCGTGGTGCCGGCATCGGGGAACATCTTGTACTCTCCGGAAAGCGGGCCATTCAAAACACCTGATGTGTCAGGGAAGAGAATGCACTTAACGTTGACAAGCGCGACCAGGCGTTTTATCTCTTCCATGTCTGCAGGTTCAACCCAGCCGGGAATAACGTTTATTTTTCCATTCTTTTTGCCGGTCGGCACGGCCATCTCTGCCATAGAGCGAACCATGGTAGAAAAACCGGTGACATGGGAACCCGCATAACTTGGAGTAGAGGCGCTGATAACCTCTTTTCCTGCAGGGATTTTTCCTTCAACTTCGGCCTTCATCTTCATCTGTTTTAAGTCATCGCCGATTGTCTCAGAAAGACATGTGGTATGCACTGCGATGACCTCGGGATCGTATACCGTGAAAATGTTGTTAATTGCCTGCAGCATGTTTGCCGAGCCGCCAAACACAGAAGAACCTTCGGTAAATGAGCTGGTTGAAGCTGAGATCGGCTCTTTATAATGCCTGGTAAGTGTGCTTCGGTGATAGGCGCAGCATCCTTGTGATCCATGGCTGTGCGGAAGGCAGCCACGTATACCTAAAGCAGCATACATTGCTCCGATAGGTTGGCAGGTCTTGGCGGGATTAATCACCAGGGCCTTGCGCTCTGTTATCTCTTTTGGTGTATGTCGTAGTAACATTTTGTATGCCTCGTAAATGTATGATTAAAATCTTGTTTGGCCATTAGCCATTATCTAACTGCTAATAGCTAACCGCTACTCCCAAGCGTATGTCGCGGAGAGTTGAGGGTTCTCTTGCCATGGGGCCTTCATGTAGCTCCAGACTCTGCTGTTAACTAAGCGGTCGATCTCCTTGTAGAAATTGATGGCGCCTTTGAATCCAGCATATGGTCCACCTGAGTCATAGCTGTGCAGCTGTTTCATGGGGATACCAAGTTTCTGGATGGAGTATTTCTCTTTGATACCTCCGCAGAAAATGTCTGGCTTCATAAGTTCAATCAATTTTTCTGCTTCGTATTGATTTAAGTCATCAATGATCAAAGTGTCATTGTCCATATCTGGGGCTAAACCTTTATATTCCTTGAATTTTAAGCCGTTCTTTTCAAGATCGGCCAACTGCTTAGCGGTTTTTCGAGGTTTAAAGCGAGACGCATCAGCTTCAACTTCAAGTTCTTCGATATTTCTGCTATCGGCATCAAGCTTGAGAGTTGGAATGACATGACGACCTTCGTAATCATCTCGATGTCCAAACTCATATCCAGCTGCAATTGTTTTCATGCCCATTTCGTTGAAGAGCTCTTTGTAGTGATGAGCGCGTGAGCCACCGACAAACATCATAGCTGTTTTTCCTTCTGTGCGAGTGCGCACATCTTTGGCTATCAGGTCGACATCAGGCATCTCTTCAGAAATAACTTTCTCAACTGTGGCAATGAGTTTTTTGTCGCCAAAATACTCTGCAATTTTGCGCAGTGATTTTGCAGTTGCCGCAGCGCCAATGAAGTTCACCTTAATCCAGGGGATACCAAATTTGGTCTCCAGCATATCAGCGACATAGTTAATTGAGCGGTGGCACATGACGGCGTTCAGGTCGGCTGTATGGGCTGAAGCGAACTGATCATAGGTTGCATTTCCGGAAAAAGTAGAGATGCAAGTGATGCCACATTTTTCGAAAATTCGGTCAATCTCAAAGCCATCGCCGCCGATATTGTATTCACCCAGAAGGTTGATTTTAAATTTTCCTGGTTTTACCTCGTCATTTTCACCGACGATATGTCTGAAAACCTGGTTGTTGGCGATATGATGGCCGGCAGACTGAGATACACCTTTATAGCCTTCACAGCTAAAGGCGTAGACATTGCAATCACCAAATTTTTCCTTCATATTCTTACTGACAGTATGAATGTCATCACCTATGAGCCCAACCGGACAGGTGGCGAACACAGCAATTGATTTGGGATGAAAGAGGTCATATGCTTCTTGAATGGCCTGAGCTAGTTTCTTTTCACCACCGAAGATAATGTCCTGCTCCTGCATGTCAGTGGAAAAACAATAGGGGATATAGTTTGTGCCGTCCGGGCCGCCACCATCAGTCTGGTTCCGGCGGGTCAGCCAGGCGTAAAAACTACAGCCGATGGGACCATGAACTATATTGATAATGTCACGGGTAGGCCCCATGATGACACCCTTGCAGCCAGCGTAAGTGCAGCCGCGCATGGTGATGATGCCAGGAATCGTTCGAACGTTGGCCTGAATTTCTGGTGTTGTATTCTCCAAGGCCTCGTTAATCATTATCGACTTGGCACGCTTTCTTGCAACTTTGGCCGGGTATTTTTTTAGAAGCTCTGCCTTTACGTTGGCCGGCTCCCATTGAACAAGTCTTTTCTTTGTTGCTGTACTCATAGTTGTCTCCTTATTAGGCGATGGACTTAGCGCCAGTCTCGCCTGTTCGCACGCGAACGGCATCTGAAATAGGCAGAACGAAAATTTTGCCATCGCCCTGCTTTCCTGTCTGGTTCGTGTTGATAATTGTCTCAACCACACAGGCAACCTGGCTGTCGTCAACAACGGCTGTTACCAAGCGTTTGGCATAGAGTTTTCCTTTTTCACCTAAGAGGGCCGCCGCTTCTTCATAGCCATCTTTGACGCCTGCGAGAACCTGTGGATTGACAAAACCCTTGCCACGGCCATGTGCTTCATGGGCAAAAAATGCATCCACCCCACAATCTGTCAGAGCTTGCTTGGTCTGATTCATCATGTTAATTCGCACTACGGCAATTACCTCTTTCATACTGCCACCTCCGTAGGTTCATCAGCAGGTTCTTTGACGCCAGAGCTGATTGTGTAGGATTCTGAAACCTCGCTTACGAAAATCTTTCCGTCACCAAAAGCACCTTTGCCCTTGGATCTGGCTGTTGTCATAATAGTTTTGATGACAAAATCTTTATCTTCGGCTTTGACTACGCTCATCAACATGACCTTGGGGAGTTCATCATAGGTTACCTCGCCGATTTTTATGCCGCGCTGCTTGCCGCGACCAGCGACAGAGTATTTAGTTACAGCGGGGAACCCGGCATCCATAAGCGCTGCAAGTATTGCATCAGCCTTTTCAGGACGTATAATTGATCGAATCATTAGCATCATTGTTGTATCTCCATTCTTTAAATTTAGTGACTTAGAAATCATGTTTGTTTTTTTAAGAAAATGATTTCGGATAGGAACTATACCCGCAGGGTATCATGAATAATTTCCAGGTTATGCGGCTTCCATCAAACCGAACTCCATGAGCAGCGATTCGAGCTCTTCTATCTCCATCGGGGTGGGGATGACGAAATCCGTGTTTTCATCGATGGCCTTTGCCAGGTTTCGGTACACGTCAGCCTGTGGAACTTCAGGGTTCCATTCAATAACGGTTTTACGGTTAATTTCTGCGCGCTGTACGTCATTTTCTCTGGGCACAAAGTAGATCATTTTGGTGCCGAGTTTTTCAGCAAACTTCTCAATCATCTCTTTTTCATTATCAACAGCACGAGAGTTACAGATCAGCCCGCCGAGACGAACTGTGCCGGACTGGGCAAACTTCACAATACCCTTGCTGATATTGTTTGCGGCGTACATTGCCATCATTTCACCTGAGACAACAATATAGATTTCTTCTGCCTTGCCATCACGAATCGGCATCGCAAAACCACCGCAGACAACGTCACCAAGGACATCATAAAAGGCGTAATCAAGCCCTTCAGACTCTTCATAGGCGCCGAGAGACTCCAACATGTTGATGGAGGTAATAATACCTCGACCAGCGCAACCAACACCAGGCTCAGGACCACCGGACTCAACACACCAGGTGTCGCCGTAGCCTTTTTTGCGGATATCCTCAAGTTCTACGTCTTCACCTTCCTCGCGAAGGGTGTCGAGAACTGATTTCTGGGCTAGGCCACCAAGAAGCAAACGAGTAGAATCTGCTTTGGGGTCACAGCCAACAACCATTATTTTTCTGCCAAGTTCACACAAGCCTGCTACGGTATTTTGAGTTGTGGTTGATTTTCCGATTCCGCCTTTTCCATAAATTGCAACTTTTCTCATCTTTTTAGACATTGTTTAGTTCTCCTTAAAAAATTGTTTTTTTGACTTGAACATTGAACAGCTCAAATCTTTTGTGAGTTCGTCGATGTTTAGGCCTATTCGCAAAGGGTGTGCCAAACTAAAATTTAAAAATATTGTTCAGTTAATTCAGTTACATATGGGGGTTGAATCCTTCTTTTTATGGTTTTTGTCAATTGTGGGTTTAACAAACATGAATGTTGAAAATGTTACATTTTCGAAGACGCATGTTCATTTCTGTATCTCTTGGGCGCCGCCTTGTTTAGACTATTTGAAACGATCGTCTACTAAAAGCGTTGATACTGTGAGTCACTTTTACAAAGACACCAGTTTAGCTCATTTGTTGCTATTTTGGTGACCGAAAAAATTTACAAAATTGTAGTAAATCGTATTCTCATGATGCCGATTTGTTTGTATCTCCTCTTTGTCGTTTTTTAATTCTTGTTTAAATTCAATTGTAATATCATGCTGTTAGCCTTTTTTAAAGGCCTGGTCTCCTTCCGTGAATTGTTGGCTTTCATCCCGTGGCATATCTTTTGCTTTTATGTGAAGATGTTATCAATTCAATAGTCGTGTAACAGCGATATCACTGTGGGAGTTTTATGGAAACCAGGACAGAAGAGATGCTGGAGGAAGAACGGGCACGCCAGGCGGTTGCTGTCAAAAACTTGGAGCTCGATGCCTTGTGCGAGATTGCTCAGCTCGTTGGTTCAGCCGCCGAACTTTTAACGACGTTGAATGAAACTTTTCGTATTCTCAATGAAACACTGCATATGAAGCGTGCAACACTTTTCCTGTTGGATGAAACTGGGAAGCGCCTGGCGATTAAGGCTTCGTACGGGCTTTCAGAACAAGAAAAGCAGCGCGGGGTCTATCGACTTGATGAAGGTGTGTGCGGCAAAGTGTTCCGGACACGTTACCCCTTTGTTGTGCCTGATATTACCAATGAACCCCTATTTCTCAACAAGACGGGGTCTCGAAAAGATATTAAGAAGGATAAAATTTCATTTATAGGTGTGCCGGTAATTTTAAGGAAAGAGCCGGTTGGAGTCCTTACTGTTGACCGACTTTTTGGTCCTGTTGTCTCTTTTGAGGAAGATATTCACTTCATTACTGTTGTTGCCACCTTGATTGCTCAGTTTTTGGAACTCGATAAGGTCTTGAAGGAAAAAGAGGAAATTTGGGTAGAAGAGAACAGGTCGTTGCGGGCCGAGCTTGATAAGCGGTATAGCCGCCACAATATAATCGGGCAGAGCAAAGTGATGGGTGAGGTTTTTAAGCTCATAGACATGGTTGCTCCAAGTCGGGCAACGGCTATAATATTAGGTGAATCCGGCACCGGAAAAGAGTTGGTTGCAAGAGCAATACACCAGGCCAGTAATCGTCCTGATGATAAATTTATTAAAATTAACTGCGCGGCACTGCCGGAAAACCTTTTGGAAAGTGAACTGCTGGGTCATGAAAAGGGAGCTTTTACTGGTGCGGTAGCTGTAAAGATTGGCCGTTTTGAAGCTGCCGATGGCGGAACACTTTTTCTCGATGAGATTGGTGAGCTGCCGCTGAATCTCCAGGCTAAACTGTTACGTGTTCTTCAGGAGAAGCAGTTTGAGCGTTTAGGGGGCACAAAAACCATTACTGTTGATGTCAGGATTATCGCGGCAACCAATGTCAATCTTGAGCGAGCAGTGGAGAAAGGCAGTTTCAGGGCGGATCTTTATTATCGTTTAAACGTCGTGCCGCTTATGCTCCCATCCCTTCGCGAACGCGCCGAGGATGTACCCCTGTTGATTGATTTTTTCTTGAGAGAAAGCAACGAGCGAAATGGACGTAATCTGCGCCTGTCGGCTGAGATGGTCTCATTTCTGAAAAAATATTCATGGCCGGGCAACGTGAGGGAGTTGCAGAACCTCATCGAGCGTCTGGTGATCATGACCAGCGGCGAGTGGGGTAAGGTCAGTGATCTGCCATCGTTTATGATCGCCGAAAAAGAAAGTTCAATTACGACTACAGCTGAAGACGGTTATCGTTCAACAGGTGTAAAGGAGGTTGCTCCGGTTTTGGGTACCTCACTTAAAGAACGTGAGCGTGATGTCGTGGAGAGCGCTTTGCGGCGAAATGGCTGGATTCAAGCAAGGGCGGCTCGGGAACTTGGTCTTACTCAACGGCAGATTGGTTACAAGGTTAAAAAATTTAATATTGAAATTCCCGAACTTTATGCTAAATAACACAAATATGTTTCAAAAAATAAGCAATAAATGACAAATATGTAATGTGGTTCCTGGCTGTGGAATATGGTTTTATCATTTTTAAATCTTTTAAATCAACGGCTTATGTTAATTTTAAACTATTGGCATGCCTGGTGCAAAATGTAGGTGGCCATGCCATCCTGACTTGCCGTCGGGGAAATTAAAAAATTAATAAAGGGAGAAAAAAATGAACACTGGTGATACCGCCTTTATGCTTGTTGCGACCGCAATGGTCATGCTTATGACGCCAGGGCTTGCTCTGTTTTACGGTGGACTTGTCCGTTCCAAAAATGTTTTAAGTACTATAATGCAAAGCCTCATCTGTCTTGGTGTCGTATCCATACTATGGGTGCTTTATGGATATTCACTTTCTTTTGGGTCTGATATCGGGGGAGTTATTGGCGGGTTGCAATATGTTGGCTTAAAGGGTGTTGGTCTGGAGCCTGGGCCGTTTTCTGACACAATTCCAGACCTCTTGTTTTGCGCCTTTCAATTGATGTTTGCAATTATTACCCCGGCGCTTATCTCCGGTGCCATTGCCGAAAGGATGAAATTCAGCTCCTACCTGCTCTTCATTATTCTATGGAGCACGTTGGTCTATTTTCCTATATGTCACTGGGTGTGGGGTGGTGGCTGGTTAGGCAAGATGGGAGCTCTCGATTTTGCCGGTGGTACGGTTATTCATATAAACTCAGGCGTTGCGGCGCTGGTTGCTGCAATGATGCTTGGTAAGCGGAAAGGCTGGGGGCGTGAATCCTTTCATCCGCACAATTTGCCAATGACCGTTTTGGGGGCAGGGATACTGTGGTTTGGCTGGTTCGGATTTAACGCCGGCTCGGCCCTTTCAGCCGGTCCAATTTCAACTTTAGCGCTTTTTACCACCCAGGTTGCTGCAGGCTCGGCTTTACTTTCCTGGGTTATTGCTGAATGGATATTTCAGAAAAAACCAACGATACTTGGCGCAGCCTCTGGTGCAGTCGCTGGTCTTGTTGCCATTACACCTGGTGCTGGTTTTGTCGGGCCGGTATCAGCGATTATCATAGGCTTAGTAGCAGGTGCTCTTTGTTATGGTGCAATATTGATGAAAAACAAACTTGGCTATGATGATGCACTGGATGTCGTTGGAATTCATGGCATTGGCGGCCTTTGGGGCGCTCTGGCAACTGGCCTTTTTGCCTCTGTCGGTGCGACAGGGTTGTTTTTTGGAAACGCTAATCAATTTGTGATTCAAGCAATTGGTGCTGGGGCGGCGATAGTCTATTCTATGGTGCTTACTTTTGTTATTCTTAAAGTTGTTGGTATGCTTACAGGTGGTCTCAGGGTTGAAGAAGAAGATGAGGTTCAGGGGCTCGATATTACCGAGCATAGTGAAATGGGCTATACTTCATAATTAATTGAAACAGGGAGCAGAAAATGAAAAAAATAGAGGCAATTATTAAGCCCTTTAAGCTTGATGCTGTAAAAGACGCCCTTAATGAAAAAGGTGTCAGCGGCATGACTCTCAGTGAAGTGAAAGGCTATGGTCGCCAAAAGGGCCACCAGGAGATATATCGTGGTGCTGAATATAATGTCGATTTTGTGCCCAAAATTAAACTTGAACTGGTTGTGAAGGCATCTGATGTTGACAGCATAGTTGAATGTATCCGCAAGGCCGCCCTGACTGAGAAAATTGGTGATGGAAAGATATTTGTGTTGCCGGTGGAGGAGGCGATTAGAGTCAGGACAGGCGAAAAAGGCAGGGATGCAATTTAAACTGCTATAGTTTTTTTCTTGCAAATATTATATGACGGTTAGTGAAAATTATTTTTGGTAACCATCCACAATTAACGTGAACTAAGGAGATTTTAACAATGGCATCAAAAACACCAATGGGCGTTCCGAATCTTTTCGGCTGCAATGTTTTTAACGACAAAATAATGAAAGAACGTTTGCCTAAAGAAGCTTACAAATCATTACAAAATACCATAAAGCGGGGTGCGTCATTGCAGACTGAGACTGCTGCAGTCGTGGCAAATGCGATGAAGGATTGGGCCATAGAAAAAGGTGCCTCTCATTATACTCATTGGTTTCAGCCACTTACGGGCTCTACAGGAGAAAAGCATGACTCCTTTATCTCTCCAACAGCTGATGGCGGCGTTTTTATGGAGTTCTCTGGAAAACAACTGACTCAGGGTGAGCCGGATGCGTCCTCCTTTCCGAGCGGCGGTCTGCGCGCGACCTTTGAGGCTCGTGGCTATACTGCCTGGGACTGCACATCTCCAGCCTTTCTCAAAGAAGACGCTGCCGGTGATGTGACCCTCTGTATCCCCACTGCTTTTTGCTCCTATAATGGTGAAGCTCTGGACAAAAAAACACCGTTGCTGCGCTCAATGGAAGCTGTTTCCAAGCAGGCAATGCGTGTCTTGACGGTACTTGGCAATACAACTTCAAGCCGAGTTACCTCTGTTGTTGGTGCTGAGCAGGAATACTTTTTGGTCGATAAAGAGCTCTTCGCTAAACGTCTTGATATGATGGCTGGCGGTCGCAGTCTCTTTGGTGCTCCGGCTCCCAAAGGTCAGGAACTTGAAGATCAATATTTTGGCGCTATTAAAGACCGTGTTGCAGCCTACATGAAAGACCTGGATATTGAGCTTTGGAAAATGGGCATTACCTCCAAGACCAAACACAATGAGGTTGCTCCGTCACAGTACGAAATGGCCCCTGTTTTCTCAACAACCAACATTGCGGCAGACCAGAATCAGCTGGTTATGGAAACCATGCAGAAAGTTGCGATTCGGCACGGAATGGTTTGCTTACTCCATGAAAAACCGTACAAGGGAGTTAATGGTTCCGGTAAGCACAATAACTGGTCGGTTTGCACCGATGACGGCCTTAACCTTCTTGATCCTGGCAGTACACCTGAGGAAAATGCCCAGTTTCTTGTTGTGCTCTGCGGTTTGCTTAAAGCTGTTGATCTCCACGCAGACATTATGCGAGGAACTTGCGGTAGCGCCGGGAATGACCATCGCCTTGGCGCCAACGAGGCTCCCCCTGCAATCATTTCCGTCTTTTTGGGAACTGAATTAAATGATATTTTAACCAGCCTGGCGGCCGGGAAAAAATATATCAAACCAGACCACAGCCCGTTTGTTAATATTGGTACCGACACATTGCCTTCACTGCCCAAAGACAATACCGATCGTAACCGCACTTCTCCATTTGCCTTCACCGGTAATAGATTCGAGTTTCGTATGGTTGGCTCCTCGCAGTCAATTTCAGGGCCCAACGTCACCTTAAACACCATTGCCGCTGAAGCATTTGACGAAATTGCCACCAGACTTGAGAAGGCCAAAGATGTAAATAAGGAGATTGCTGCAATTATTAAAGACACTGTGGCTAATCATAGTCGTATTATCTTCAATGGTGATAACTATTCGGATGCCTGGGGGAAAGAAGCGGCAAAACGCAAGCTTCCCAATCTGCGTAACACCGTTGATGCACTTAAATCTTTCGTCACCCCGAAAGCGATCAAACTTTTCGGTAAATACAATGTCTTGAGTAAAGAGGAGCTGCATTCGCGCTATGAGATCTATGTTGAGCAGTACGGAAAAAACATCAACATTGAAGCCCTCGCCTCTATTGAGATGGTAAAACGACAGTACGTCCCTGCAATTATTCGTTTCATGACAGAGCTGGGTAATTCGGCAGCCGCTTCCGGTAAACACAGCTCCGTGCAGAATGCACTTCTGGCTAAGGTAGATACCCTGCTTTTATCTGCAACCAAGAAGCTTGAAAAACTTGAAGTCGAAACCTCAAAAGCACAGGGCATCGGTCAGGTTGATAAACAAGCAGTGGCGTATCTAGAAAAGGTTTTGCCTGCAATGGTTGATCTTCGCGAAGATATTGATGCCCTTGAGCAGCTTACACCTTCCGACATTTGGCCAGTTCCTACCTACAGTGAACTGTTGTTTAAATTATAGACAGAAGTTCATGGAGTCGGTTTTTTGATTTAGACACGACTCCTTTACAGTTTTGTTGGATTTTGCCCCTCCCGGCCCTGCCTCTCCCAGTTTTGAGGTGGGGCTTTTTTTTTATGAAATGGCTATTCTCGGACAGCCTCCTATTCAGTTTGAATCTGCCTTGCACTCAATACTGTCCGTTGGGTTGTTGTGCCCTGGATGGGGTTGCCAGTCATAGGTATCTTTGGAGATTTGACCCCAGTAAAGAATGCCGGCATTGCGCCAGGGGTCAAGAATGAGTCCGTTTTCGAAAGGTTGATTTGCCGGGATAACAGCAACACTGCTGTGTTCCCTGAAACCGCCATAATTGCTGACTGCCCAGATGATGCTAAATTGTTTCAACTCTAAATCTTGCAAGGAGTTAAGAAGCTCTTCAGTCCAGTGGCAGCAGAGTCCTCTAGATTTAAGACCTATATGTACCAAAAAATTATTAAAGAGTGGAAATCTGGCAGGTCGGTATTTTTGTGAAAGGGTGCGGGTTGTGAACAGGGCAGTTTTGGCCAGACGCTCGGCTTCGTCATCCTGGTAGCCAAGGGCGGTAACCAGGTCGCCTTGCAGCAGTTTTGCCTCGGCGGTTGTTTCTGGCTCCAGCCTTTTATGATGATGGAGGCAACCCGACAGTAAAAAATAGATGAAAGCGATGGCAATAACCGATCGATACCTCGGGCTGAGATGCTGTATTTTGAACTTTACAGGTTTCACAGAAGGGTTATTTTGGTTCGGCTAGCCATCCACTTTGATAGCATAGGAGTTTTCATTTTTGCATGGCAGGAAAATCCCTCTGAGTCCCCGTCGGAATCACTATGGTGAAAGTTGTGCCCTTTCCGACTTCACTGATGACCTCGACGCTGCCGTTATGGGCTTGGACGATATGCTTGACTATGGCAAGCCCAAGGCCTGTGCCACCCAGTTTTCTGCTGCGATCCTTGTTGCTTCGGTAAAAGCGTTCAAAAAGGCGAGGGAGGTGCTCCTGGCCAATTCCTATTCCGAAATCACGGATGCTGATAGAGATCATCTCTTGATTGTTTCCTGTACTCAGGAGCCCAGCGTTAATCTTAATCGGATTAGCCGGATGACTGTATTTTATTGCATTAACCAGAAGGTTTACTGTGGCCTGCTCCATTAGCTGTGGATCAATTGGGGCTGTGAGTAGAGGGGGACACTCAAGCTGGATCTCCATATGTTTTTCGGCAGCTTTGTGAGTGCATACCTGTATGGCTTGTTCAAGTACTGTCTTTAAATTGGTTTGCACAAGATGGATCTCATTATGTTCAATCTCCTGTTCAATTCTTGAAAGTTCCAACAGGTCACTGACAATTGCCTGTAGGCGGTCAGACTGGCGAAGAATGATCTGCAGAAATTTTTCAGTCTGTTCTTTGTCGTCTTGAGTGCTGTCGAGAATGGTTTCCGCATACCCTTTTATTGAAGTGAGGGGTGTCATTAGCTCATGAGAAACATTGGCCACAAACTCCTGTCTGATGTTTTCCAGTTTACGAATGTGGGTAACATCATTGAAAGTCATTACTGCACCGAACGAATGACCGCTGTCGCCATGAAGCTGGACCCCGCTGTATTGGAGGAAGAGTTTTTCTCCACCTTTATCTATGGTGATCTCCTCTGTTACTACTTTTACGCTGGTAAGAGTTGCGTTCACCAGTCGTTCAATGTTGATATTTCTAAGAATCTCCTGGGTGCTTTTGTTGATTGCTTTGTGGGCTGAAATCCCAAAAAGAAAGGTTGCAGCAGTATTAAGAGTTTTAATTTGCTTGTCATTGTCAACAACTAAAATCGCCTCTGCCATTGAAGTGAGAATTGTCTGTAGTTCGTTGCGCTGCTGGACAATAGTATTAAAGCGTTCTCGCAGTTTTTGAGCCATGCTGTTCATGGCGGTTGCCAAGCTTGCCACTTCAAGCGAACAGTGGGGAGTTATGGGCAATGAGGTGGTGAAATTTTCTTTGGCAAACTGTTTTGAGACCTCGGTCATTATTTCCAGTGGCCGGCTGATTCTTCGTGAAACAAGAATTGCGGCAAACATTGCTAACAGCACGACCATAAGGCCCGAGAGTGCGACTTTAATTCTAAGAGTCTGTAGTGCCTGATCCATAGCTGAAACCGGCATGGCCATGCGTAGGATATGAAATTTGTTCGTGTCGCCGTCCTTGTGGGTAAATGGGATGGCAACATAGAGCATTTTAACGCCCAAGGTCGCACTGACTCTGAGTTGGCTGCCGGTTTTTCCAGAAAAAGCTGTTACTATTTCCGGACGGTTGCTATGGTTGCTCATTATGTCAGGGTCTTCGTCTGAATCAGCAACAACCTTTCCGGAGGGCTGAATAACTGTAATACGGGTAGAGGTTTTTCGGCCGAGGCGACGACACAAGGCCTTAAGCTCTTGGGGCTTGTTTTGGCCGACAAGGGTTGCTATCTGCTCTTCAATAAGATAGGCCCTGTCTTCCAGGTCCGCAGCCAACCAGTTGTTGTAAAATGTATTAAAAGCGACAGAGCTGTACCATAAGAGAGCCAGCAGTGAACCGACGGTAATCAAGAGATTGGCCGGAAAGATATGCCAGACAAGTTTTTTTGCGCGCATGATACGGGGAGTCCCTTATTTTTAGTCCTTGAACCGGTAGCCGATTCCTCTTACAGTTTCGATGTTATTTCCGGCTTGGCCCAGTTTTTTTCTCAGGCTGAAAACCTGCACATCGATCATTCTTTGGGTCACCGCATAATCATCGCCGCGAACGGTATCGATGATCTGTTGGCGGGTGTAAACCCAGCCAGGTCTTCTGACCAGCATGCTGAGAATGGCAAATTCGGTATAGGTTAATTGTATCTTTTGTTCATCAACCAGGAGTTCATGCCGTTCCGGATAAATCTTTAAGTTTTTAATCGTAATAGTTTTTTCGGTATTCTGAGGCGTTGAGTCGGTCTCAAAAGTTTGGCGGCGCAAAGCCGCTTTGATTCTGGCGATGAGCACCTTGGGGCTGAAAGGCTTGGTGACGTAATCATTAGCGCCACACTCAAGACCTTCAATGATCTCCTGGTCATCAATTTTGGCGGTCAGCATAATAATCGGCAGCGAGCACCGTGGATCTTCTCTGATTTGCCGGCAGATAGCAAAGCCGTTTTTGCCCGGCAACATGATGTCTAAAAGCAGGCAGTCAATTTTTTCAGTTTTTAGAAGACCTAATCCGTCTTCCCCATTGTCGACACAGGAAACATGGAAGCCTGCCTTAACGAGGTTGAAGCTGACGAGCTGTTGAATGTCTTCGTCATCTTCAATAATAAGTATATGTTCTCTACCCATGGTAAGTTCACTCTTTTGGGGAAATGGTAATGCTTTAGACCAATAATAGTTCGGCCCACGCAAACATGCAATTAAATTGAACTTGCATAACAGTATCTTAATGGTTTATTAATACAATCTTAATAATTGACTATTATGTTGTTGGTGATTGCTACGGGATTTAAGTATCATACTGAGGTGGAGTATTGGCGAGGGCCATATTTACGTGCACCGGTTGAATTATTGGGGGTAGAAAATGCATCACAACTATCATAGCCAGTTAGAGAGGCTCAGGAAAAACTTTTTGGACCTTGGTCTTCTTGTTGAGGATCGGGTCAGAAAGGCCTGTTCTGCCTTTAAAGGCGATGACATGACAGCTCTTGAGATGGTCATTAAGTCCGATTACGAAATCGACGAAATGGAAGTCGAGATCGAGGAAGAGTGTTTGAAGATATTGGCCCTCTATCAACCGGTTGCCAGAGATTTACGGTTTATTATTGCCCTGATTAAGATCGATAGTGAGATTGAGCGTATTGGCGATTATGCCGTAAAAATAGCCCAAAAGGTAAAGTTTGTTTTTGAACACGGCTGCCAGAAATTCCCCATGGATTACTCTCCGATGTCTGATAAGGTTTTAGTTATGCTGAGAATGAGCCTTGATGCCTTAGTTCACAGGGATATTGAAATGGCCCATGGGATTTTCATTCTAGATGATGAGATAGATGCTCTGCGAAACAGTGCGTATGATACGATAAAAGAGCGGCTGCGCAAACAGCCTGAACATGCAGGGTGCTTCCTGAATTTTTATCTTATCGCCAGTCATCTTGAGCGAATAGCCGATAGAGCTACGGACATTGCGGAGGAGGTCATCTATATGGTTGGTGGTGACATCGTCCGTGGTGATCATAAATAATCCCGGCCAGACAATCCATGTCTCCTTCGTTGGTATTATTTGCACTTCTGCTGCTGTCGGCAGTGGGGTTTTATCTGGGACGACGTAAGGCCCTTGCTGTTGGCTGTGCCTCAGGATCGTCGCGAAATCTCCACTCCCGCCCCGTTTATTATGGCGCCTTGACAGCACTCTGGTGCGGGTTGCCGGCGCTGATCGTTTTTGTACTTTGGCAGGTGATTGATTCGTCAATTATTGTCTCCCTGACCATAGATACCCTGCCTGAAAAAATGCGTTCCCTATCGAAGGACAGTCTTGGCCTTGTCATTAATGACATCAAGAACCTGGCTGCCGGCAACTCCTTTGGGAGTATCAAAGATCCGGCAATAGAGGCTGCTGCAAACTATTATACGCATCTACAGGAGGTGAGCCGCACAATTCAAGGAACAGCACTTCTTGTGCTCGGGTTGTCTGCTGTTATTTTTGCCTTAAGCCGGATTTCGCCACAGTTGCGGGCCAGAAACCAGGTTGAGTCGATAGTAAGAGTTGCTATGATATTTTGTTCGACAATTGCAATTTTCACTACTATCGGCATTGTTTTGTCAGTCCTCTTTGAGGCCATCCGCTTTTTCCAGAAAGTGCCCCTTTCTGAGTTTCTTTTTGGTCTGCAATGGAGTCCGCAGATGTCAATTCGAACTGATCAGGTCGGTTCTTCAGGTGCTTTTGGCGCAGTGCCTGTTTTTACCGGCACCTTGATGATTTCGGCAATAGCCATGCTGGTTGCGGTGCCCATCGGGTTAATGGCGGCTATTTATCTTGCTGAGTACGCCGGCAAAAAAGTCAGGGCAGTGGCTAAACCGCTGATCGAAATTCTGGCTGGAATACCAACGGTTGTTTACGGTTTTTTTGCTGCCCTGGTGGTTGCCCCGTTTATTCGCGATCTTGGTGAACAGCTGGGAATTTCGGTCTCTTCAGAAAGCGCGCTTGCCGCAGGACTTATTATGGGAATTATGATTATTCCCTTTATTATGTCTATTTCAGATGATGTTATTAATGCTGTGCCGCAATCCTTGAGAGATGGCTCTTACG
>JADGBM010000039.1 GCA_015231515.1 Desulfobulbaceae bacterium | reverse complement strand
CTGTTTGGCAAACAACTCACAATCGAGCTCAACGGGTATATCCAGATTTTTAAATCTTTTCGTTACTTTTTCAGTGTCGTGTATGGCTTTAAGAGGTTTTTCTAATTTCTTGTCCTTTCCTGAACCAAATTGTAAAGGACTACACCATTCAGGGGTGGACCATGGACGTGGAACGACTCAAGCACGGCGGAAGCGTCTTGGATAACGAGTTTTTCGAACGTCAGCTGGAAAAGGTTCGGGAAATACGGCTCTCCGAACGTAAGTTTTATCAGAAAATAACGGATATATACGCTACCGCACTGGATTATGACCCAACTGCTACGGCTACCAAGCGCTTCTTCGCCGCAGTCCAGAACAAGATGCATTACGCCATTCATGGCAATACAGCGGCTGAGGTCATTGTAGATCGCGCAGACCACCAAAAAGAGAACATGGGGCTTACCAGCTGGGAGGGAGCACCCCACGGAAAAATCCACAAATATGATGTTTCCATTGGTAAAAACTATCTCTCTGAATTCGAGATCGGGCAGATGCAGCGAATTGTGTCGGCCTATCTGGATATGGCGGAAATGCAGGCCATGCGTAAAATTCCAATGACCATGGCTGACTGGGAAGAGCGCTTGGGAGGGTTCCTAAAACTCTGGGATAGAGAAATCCTGCAAGACGCCGGAAAGGTGACCGCAGAGCTGGCAAAGGCTCATGCTGAAAGCGAATTTGAAAAATACCGCATTGTTCAGGATCGACTCTTTGAGAGTGACTTTGACCTATTGCTCAAACAGATTGAACATAAGAAGGAAGAATAATCTATCCTGCATAGCAACACGGAGCTGTGACAAAGCTATGACAACTTCGCGACAAAGTTTGCGACAGGTTCACGACATTCTTGGTGACATGGCCACTTTCAGACTTGAGTTTGCGGAATGATTACAAGAGGCCTCCGCACGGGAATCGAACCAACGTCCGTTCTCTGTTTCGGGAAAATGTAGAGAATTAAATTTCTCTCGGCGTCCGGCAGCTTGAAGGGTTCTGATGTGCAGTAAGGTGTTGAATAAACAGGATTTGCGGATGTATTTTAGTTTAGAGAACGAATTGGGGTAAGGCTCCCGTGTCCTCCACCATTTACAAAAGACAAGCCCGTCCACCCAGAGAAATTCTCCGGGTGGATGGGCTTTTTTTTGTTTGTATTATCAGAATGTTACGCACTTCACATACAGGATATACGCTTACCGGGTAGCGGCAGGATGTGTCGGAAAACTCTGAAATAATCGCCAATTTTCAGCTTTCACATGCGTTGTCACCCGCTAGCATGACGCCCTGGTGGAAATTACCCTGCCCAAGGATGCCAATATCCATGCCAAGGAATATCAACTTTATTTGCCGGATAAGGAGTTGCTGCGCCGGAAGCTTGCCGAGTGGGGCGAGGAGGTGGGGGGATGATAATTTGCTCCGGCGAGCAATCTTTCAAGCCCATTCTCGCAAATGACATCTGCCTCCGCTTAACTGAGGGGAAAGTGGACAGTATATTAGTTTTAAAACCGGACAAATCTATTTGTTGCTAACAACCAACTCTGACCCTTCTGGTTCTGGCAACGATCATACCTTGCGATTTCCGTCCGGCAAAAAGCTGCAGTGACCGTGGGATCACCGCATTACCCGAATAGTTCAGAGCCATCATTGACCTTGTTATCATTGTTTTTGTCATGAATAAGATCACCATTAGACTCAATACTGATTCAAAGAACCGAGAGGCCACTTTGGCCACAAAGTATATTTTCAAGGTAGAAAAACCGTCGATAATACTCTTCCCCACCTTGATTACAACTTCTTCGCTTTATATATCGCACAAGTGCATGCTTACCGAATATTTCCACAAACACCTGTTTGGCAAACAACTCACAATCGAGCTCAACGGGTATATCCAGATTTTTAAATCTTTTCGTTACTTTTTCAGTGTCGTGTATGGCTTTAAGAGGTTTTTCTAATTTCTTGTCCTTTCCTGAACCATTTTTTTGCATAAAATGCCTGAACTCATGAGCGAAGACCCACACAATGTGGTCGATCCCATCATCTAAAACTCTCTTTGAAATCCATATGAGATACTTACAGCCGGGAAGATCCATTACCTCTTTAACCCTGGCTGGAGCGCCAATTTTCTGTTTACCACAATGCCAAAACGAGGCTGACTGGAGGAACTCTTCACGAACGGCTGCTACAGCCTCTTCCCTGTAATCATTAGATTCCAGAAAGAGCCACGGTTGTGGTCCCACAAAAGCACTGATTGCAGCAACTTGTTCAAAATAAGGAACAACTTTGTTTTTCCGAGGATGACTTTCTGGAAAGATCGTGAGCATGAATAACACCTAATAATTTCTTACATGAAAAAATACTATATCGGTCTATATAACCTTAGGCTATATACAATGGCGTTGTTGATTTCTTTAATTTCATCGACCCTTCACGCTTTTTGTGGCAACTGCCTTAGCGGGATCATCCGGCCAGAAGTGTTTGGGATACCGCCCCTTCATCTCTTTTATAACTTCAGGATAGCTGCCAGCCCAGAACCCTGCAAGATCGGAGGTTATCTGGATTGGGCGGCGGGCTGGGGATAACAGATGGATCACAACAGGAACCCTCCCCATGCAGACGCTTGGGTTATCAGCTGTTCCATACAACTCCTGGATGCGAACAGCCAACCGTGGCAACTCCCCAACTTGATAGTGCAATTCGATCAGTGAACCGCTGGCTACCTGGAGCCTCACAGGTGCATCTCTTTGAAGAGTCTGCTGTTGATCCCATGTCAACATTGCTTTGAGTATAGTTGCCATCTGTATTGATTTCAAGTGGCTGAGCTTGTACATACCTGCCAGATACGGCTCAATCCAGGACAGGTTTTTTAACAGTTCTTCATCACTTAAATCCGGCCAATTTTCTTCGGGCTGCCAGCTGCGCAGACAATTGATTCTCGATTGCAGCTGCCTGGACACTTTGTCCCAGGGAAGACAATCTAAACATAAGGAACGGATACCAGTAAGCAAAGCCTGAACGATGAGGTCTTGATCCACCCCGTCCCAAGATTTTTCCTGAGTGACGATTTCGCCTAAACGTTCAATTTCAAGAGCTGTGACCCTCTTTTTATCATCATCCCAGGCAACTTGTTGCGTTTTAGAGAACAGCTCCTGATGAGTTTTTCGAAGTTCATCAATGTTTACAGCAGCAGCCAGGTAGATCTTCCCCTCTTTGTGACCGGCATCAAGCTGAGGTACTACCAGATATTCATTCACAACAAGGTGATCGTCTTGAGGCAGATAGACGCCCTTGCCGTTTGCCAGAACATAGCGCCCTTTCGATTCGCTTCTTTGTTTGGCAATTCGGTCAGGATAGGCATAGGCCAGCAGGCCGGCAATATTATGGTAATCTGACCTCTGTCTTTTTGCTGAAATAAGGCGTAACCACTGCTCTGTAAGCCGATTAATCCGCAGACAACCAGTTGAATCAACACCATTTTTATTAACTGAGCCACCTTTAGTGCGCCACAACTCCAATACGTGCAGACGATCAAGCAGGTCGACTGATGTCTGGCCGCTTTTATAGACAATATCGCGCTCGGATATAAGCGCAGCAAGATCACAGGCCAACCCAGTCTGACCGGATTCATCGGCCATTAACAGCATCACGCCCAAACGTGGGTGAAGGGGAAGAGAGGCAACCTTTCTGCCAAGTGTCGTCAGTTGATTATTCTTTATAACCCCCAGGGAGATTAACAGTTCTTTGGCCTGCTGGTAAGTTCCAGATCGTGGACAATCCAGCCACAACAGATCAGCAGGGTCTGCTGCTCCCCACAGGAAAAGTTCAAGAGCAAGATTGGCAAGGTCCGCTGTTAAGAGCTCCGGGGGCAGAAACGGCACAAAACTGTGGTGCTGATTTTCAGTCCAGAGCCGCAGGCAATATCCAGGCCCCAAGCGCCCTGCCCGTCCAGCCCTTTGTGTTGCAACGGCTTTAGACACTCGTACCGTTTCCAGTCCACTCATGCCGTTGGTTGGGTTAAAACGTGACCGCCGGCTCCACCCACTATCCACTACATTAGTGACACCTTCAATGGTAAGACTGGTCTCGGCAATGGATGTCGCCAAGACAACTCTTCGTCTACCAGCGGAATCCGGCATAATTACTCTATCTTGTTCGAACTGAGTCAAATTGCCATAAAGCGGCAAACTGAGGATATCACCAGAAAGCCCTTCAAGCAGTTGCTGATTGACTGCATTAATTTCACCAACACCAGGCAGAAAGGCAAGAATATCCCCCTGTCTTTCGTTAAGTACTTTACGAATACCCTTTAACGTTGGTTGAATTTTCCCCACAGCTTCATGCTGTATATACTCTATATCAACTGGATAGTTTTCCAGTTCACAATTAATAACAGGGGCTCCGCCCAATAATCTGGAAATTGGTTCTACTGCCAGCGTAGCAGACATTATCAGCAGGCGCAGATCGGTAATCTGGCAGACATCCAGGCATAGAGCTAAGGCTAAATCTGCGTGTATGCTTCTTTCGTGAAACTCGTCAAAGATAATCAGACCAACATCTGCCATATCCGGATCATTTTGTATTCTTCTGGTTAAAATTCCTTCAGTAAGAACTTCGATGCGAGTCTGACGCGAGACACAACGATCAAAACGAATATGATAGCCAACCGTCTGGCCACATTTTTCACCTAATAACCAGCTCATACGTGCGGCGGCAGCCCTGGCAGCTAACCGGCGCGGCTCAAGAATTAGAATTTTCCGATTCCCAAGCCACTCTTCCTCCAGCAAAGCCAGTGGCACGACCGTTGTTTTTCCCGTTCCGGGAGGAGCGGCCAAGACAGCCGAACCTCTACAAAGGGCAGTCTTGATTTCGGGTATGACCTTGTTGATTGGTAGTTGTTGTTTTTTCAATGTATACAAGAGATGAAGTAGCGATAAAATTTATCAAATGCTGCAGATCAACCGATTAATTCATTAATAGCAGGTAACCAAAACATGCCACACCTTTGAACTTAATTTAATGAGGTACGATATGAAGCTTAGCATTACTCAATACTACACGCAAACAACTCTGCAAAGTTCATTATATAGGTCAGTGCCTAATACTGATCCAACTGGCAACCTGTCGGTTCCAAATTTTCAGGATCAGAAACAGACCTCATTCCGCCTTGATATAAAGCTGTTTAGCCGGTCAGAAACAAACGAGCAGAGTATCGAATACAAATTTTTACAAGAAAAATCCAAAACAGCTTCACAGGCTGAAACTCCTGCAGAGCAGAGTAAACCTAAATCCTTTATGGACATATTTGAGGAAGGTTACTGGGGAACCACCCAAACAGCCGACCGGCTTTCAAATTTTGTAATTAGTGGCGCTGGTAATAATGTTGAAAAAATGCGCATGGGCCGCGAAGGTATTATTCGTGGTTTTAAAGAAGCTGAAAAACTCTGGGGAGGAAAACTTCCAGAGATTAGTTACAACACCCTTGAGAAGGCACTTACCAAGATTGATGAACGAATCCATAGTTTGGGCCAGCCGGTTATTGACTTGGCAGCCTAAAAAAATGCATCAACAGAGACCAGATTATTTCTACTTTGGCACATTAAACTCTCTCGTTAATCCCGCATGCTTTTAGCGGGAGGTTAAGCAAAGACACCGATCCAAGATGTTTTTTATGCATTAAATCAGGCCCTTCCGATTTCCGCACCTCCCTTACCTGCTGCCGACCTGATAGCCAATAAGTGTTTGCCAATTTGGCGAAAGGGTTGTAAAAAGATCACTCAAATCTTTTCAAATCCTCACCCACATTATTATATCAAATTTATACACACAGGATTCCCAATGTCCCAGACAGTGCAACAGCTTTACCGCAAAATTTCTGATTCGTTTGAATATTGCTTCAATATTGAAAGCCACCACCCATTGAAGCCCAATGAAATTCAGCAACTCATGGAGTTACTTGCCGACGGATTCATCGCAAGTACGGTAACTGCTACCTCGTCACTGCATGGCGGGACGATTGTGGAACTTGGACCACGTCTCAATTTTGCCACTGCCTGGTCCTCCAACATGGTTTCAATATGTTCAGCCATCGGACTTGAAGGTATTACCCGGGTTGAACGTTCAAGACGGTATCTGGTTGACGAATCTGTCTCAATTAACACCTTTGTGCATGACAACCATGATCGCATGACAGAATGCCGGTACAACGAACCATTAAAAACATTTGACACAGGTATTGTTCCGGAAAAGGTGTACGATGTACCGATGATGGAAAATGGCCCCGATGCCTTAGCCAGTATTCCAGGAATCTCTATGGATGAGTGGGATAGAAACTTTTATTACGATTATTTTGTAAAAAAACATAATCGGAACCCCACCATTGTTGAAATTATGGATTTAAACAATGCCAACAGCGAACACTCACGACATAGTTTTTTCCGTGGCATTCAAGTTATTGACGGCGTTGAACAGCCTGAAAACTTAATGCAGGTCGTTATATCGACTCTTAAGGCAAACCCAGACAACAGTGTTATTGCATTTAAAGACAACTCCAGCGGCATCACGGGCAGATCGATCTCTACTATTATACCGAAGTCACCTGGGCAAACTAGCCCTCTGGTACCTACGACAGCTACCTATGATCTGATTTTCACAGCTGAAACTCATAATTTCCCCACGGGAGTTGCCCCCTTCCCCGGAGCTGAAACCGGCACCGGTGGCAGAATACGAGACGTGCAGGGCACAGGTCAAGGCGGCTTTGTAGTTGCAGGCACCACAGGTTACTGCGTTGCAAATCTGCATATCAACGGCTACGAGTTGCCATGGGAAACTCCCCTGGAATGCCCATCAAACCTGGCAAGTGCTTTAAAAATTGAAATTGAGGCAAGTAACGGCGCTTCTGATTACGGGAATAAGTTTGGCGAACCACTAATCCAAGGCTTCACCCGCTCATTTGATATGCGCCTTGATGATGGACAGCGCTGGGGTTTTTTAAAACCGATCATGTTTACCGGCGGCATCGGCCAGATTGACCATCGCCATATCAAGAAAAGTGCTGAAGAAAAGGATATGTACATTATCCAGGTCGGTGGACCCGCCTACCGTGTTGGTTTTGGCGGCGGCGCTGCTTCAAGTATGCTGCAAGGCGAAAATGCCGAAGAGCTCGACTTTAATGCAGTTCAGCGCGGTGACGCTGAGATGGAACAGAAAATGAACCGAGTCATTCGTGCCTGTAATGAAATGGGAGAGCACTCTCTTATTGACGTTATTCACGATCAGGGCGCTGGCGGCCCGGCAAATGTCCTTAAAGAACTGGTTGAAAAATCCGGCGGACAGATCAATATCCGGAACATAAAGGCAGGCGACCCGACCATGTCGGTTCTTGAAATTTATGTAGCAGAATTTCAAGAACGAAATGGTTTTCTGGTCCGACCCGAAAATCTTGATAAATTTAAAGCTATTTGCTCCCGAGAAAAAGTCAATTGTGAGGTCTTGGGACAGGTAACGGGTGATTTACGTTTCATTGTTCGTGATGAATTTGACAACTCCACCCCTGTAGACCTTGAACTTTCTGAGGTTTTAGGCAATGTCCCTACTAAAACATTTAAAGATAACCGTATTCCGACTGCCCTGTCTAAGGTGGCGATCCCTGCCGATACCACCTTGCAATCCGCCCTTGATCGTGTCTTGAAACTCGTTTCGGTTGGCTCAAAACGATTTCTTACCAATAAAGTCGACAGGAGCGTAACCGGCCTTATCGCCCAACAGCAGTGTTGTGGACCCCTGCAAGCAACTGTCAGTGATGTTGCCGTCATCGCCCAAAGCCATTTCGGCAAATCCGGCGCCGCCTGTGCCATTGGAGAACAGCCCATAAAAATGCTTTCAAATCCTTCAGCGGGTGCCCGAATGGCCGTTGGTGAATCGGTTACCAATATCATGTGGGCCGCAATCGATGGCATCAACTCTATTAAATGTTCTGCGAACTGGATGTGGGCCCCAAAACTTGCCGGTGAGGGTTCAGCTCTTTATGATGCAGCCTGTGCCATGCGCGACTCTATGATTGCCCTGGGCGTTGCTGTTGACGGCGGCAAAGACAGCCTTTCAATGGCTACCCGAGTTGGCAATGAAACTGTAAAATCACCCCGTGAACTGGTCATTTCTGTTTACTCAACGATGGAAGACATCACTCAGGTTGTAACTCCGGATATTAAGCAGGCAGGCGCCTCGCTTCTTTACTTTATTGATCTGGCAGACGGCAAGAATCGTCTGGGAGGTTCCGCACTCGCTCAGGTTTTCAACCAAGTTGGCTCAGATACACCCGACATGGAAAATCCGGCTTTACTTAAACAATCGTTTGCCACTGTTCAAAATCTTATCAGAAACAAACTGATCTGCTCAGGTCATGACCGCAGTGACGGCGGTTTAATTACTACTGTTCTTGAGATGGCTTTTTCCGGAAATTGCGGTATTACTCTGGATGTTTCAAGTTCAACATCTTTAATTAATTACTTTTTCTCTGAAGAACTTGGTTTGGTTTTTGAGGTCAGGTCAACTGACACGTTGAAAGTTGAATCCATATTAAAAGAAGCCGACATACCCTTTGCTGTTCTTGGCAGCACAACCTCAACTAAAGAGATTGCGATTACCTTTAATGGAGATCCTGTCCTTACTGGCAGCATGTTGGATCTTCGCCAAATATGGGAAGAGACAAGTTATCAGCTTGAAAAATTACAGATGAATCCTGCCTGTGCAAACGAAGAGAAAAAGATACTCTACAACCGTAAAGGGCCTCAGTATTCCGTTCCTTTCACACCAGCTTTCTCTTCACCCCAGATAGTTGATAACTCAACTAAACCTAAAGTCGCCATCTTGCGTGACGAAGGTAGTAATTCTGACCGTGAAATGTCCAGCGCCTTTTTTGCCGCTGGTTTTGAGCCTTGGGATATCACGATGAGTGATTTACTCAATGGAGATATCAATCTCGATGGTTTCCGTGGTCTTGCTGCAGTTGGTGGATTTTCTTACGCTGATGTCCCTGAAAGTGCTAAAGGATGGGCCGCAACAATTGTATTTAATGAAAAGCTAAAGCAAATGTTTACTAAGTTCTACAACGACCCGAACACCTTTTCTCTTGGCATATGCAACGGCTGCCAGCTTTTCGGACTTCTAGGCTGGGTGCCATGGCGGGGTATCAGCCCAGAGATACAACCCCGTTTTATCCAGAACAACTCCCGACGTTTCGAATCTCGCTGGTCTACAGTTAAAATTCTGCCCAACAAATCAATTATGCTTCAGGGCATGGAAGGCCTGACTTTTGGAATTCATGTTGCCCACGGTGAAGGCAAACTCAGCTTTCCGGATCCGACAATTTTCAAGCAGGTTAAAGATCAACAGCTTGCAGCCTTAGCCTTCGTTGATGACGATGGAGTGCAGACAGAACAGTATCCGTTCAACCCCAACGGATCTCCCGAGGGCATTACCGGATTATGCACCGCAGATGGCCGACATCTTGCGATGATGCCGCATCCGGAACGGAGCTTTCTCAACTGGCAGGCTCACTGGCTCCCGCCTAATTACGATAGCAGTGAAACAGCATCTCCATGGCTAAAAATGTTCCAGAATGCTTATGAGTGGTGCCTGAAATAAAGGGAACGGAACTGCTTATTTTTTATGGAAGGTTTGCCACTCATCATTAATTAACAACTGGTGGGGGGTAAAGTTTTGCTTGTAGCGCATCGCTTTAATCTCTTTTAGCAGATAGCCAAGATAGACATACGACATATTTCGGGATTGAGCGAAGTTGATCAGGTACAAAATATCATAGGTACCGAGGCTTCGAGCCGACTCATCAGGATCAAAATAAAAATAGACGCAATTGATTGAATCTAGGTACATATCAACAATTGATACCCCGATAAGTCTATCATCCAACCAAAATTCCACCTCGTATGTTGCCCCCAGGCAGTTTACAAAAAATCCGGCATAATATTCCAGTGCCGAGTTTCCTTTTCCCGGAAATCGTTCAGACAGAAACTTATCACAAATTGCCAGTTTTTCGTTTGTAATATGCAGCGGCGCGATTTTCACCTCTAAATCACTATTTTTTCGCCAAACACGTTTCTGGTTTCGGTTGGCAATAAATTGATCAGACTCGATGCGAATTGGCACACAGGCATTACAGCCGTGACAGGCCATTGAGTACAAAAAACTGCCATTCCTCCGATACCCTGCCCGCAGGAAAAACTCCATGACCTGCTCCGGCATCTTGCCAAATTGAGCCTGACGATAAACAGCCGGATACGGGAGACCGTAAGGACAATCAATGAGGACGTCGTAAAAATATTTTTCAAGCTGGTTGCTCAACGACAGTTCTCCAATTCGATTATGTAGCTTTCAAGATCGTTATTGCCCCCATCGACATAATCCTCCGGATACAATAATGCCGACATATAGAAAACACTATTCAAGTCGAGGGCCTTACCGGCTGAAAAGGAGAAAGCGCCTATCTGGTTCTTGAGCTTCAAGGCGATTTTGTGCTCAAGTGAAGACATAAGCCCAGCAATACTTTCAGGGAGATGAAATAGCAGCATGGCTTTTTCCCTCATAAGCTCACGATAGCGATCAATATTACTTTGATCGTTAAGAATATTCTTTGCCTCACCTTCAATCTGTCTGATCTTTTTGGCGACTAACGACAGTTCTTCAATAACTTCATTTACTGTAGACATAAAACCCTTAAAAAGTGCCTAGACATCGGACATACTGTGAATTTACACTGAACTGCGGTTCAGTAAAAATGAACAACCTATTATTATCACTACACAATTTACAGTTTAATTGTATCAAATATTTAAAATAATAATAAAGTTTTTCTTTTGCTAACCGAATTATTACTATATATTTATTATTGAAAATAAGGGGTTATAAATAGCCATGTTTTTTTGACGACTCCTAATTGGAGAAAAATTTAAATAACTGAGAAAATGTCCCCAACTGTAATAGCACAAATTACACCAATCAATTTATTGCCATTATAAATCGGTAGTATCTCTATGATACTCGATAGTAAATCCTGGAGACGTATTCTTATGAGTAGCGCGCCAACAAAGATCGAAAACAGAAAGAGCAAGCGATTTCTTGTGCGCGACAATGCTTTTGCATTGTTAAAACAGCCACAATATAAAGAGCTTGGCAGAATTGTCGATATTAGCGAAACAGGGATCTCCTTTTTATGTATTAATCAAGGCGATTGGACCGAAGCTCCCTTTAACGTCGACATTTTTCTTTCAGACGAACTTGAGTTGCCCTATATTGACCAGAACATATTGAAAAATATCCCCTTACGCCCAGTTGCCTATTGCAGAGATAATATCCTGTCATGCAAAAATCCAGATTCAATGATGACACGATGTGGAGTAGCGTTCGGTACCCTCAGCTCGGAACAGAGGTCGAGAATAAAGCAGTTTATCGTCCTGCATAGTGTCGGAAACGCATAAAAGCCTTTACGCAATTTTGCATAAAGGCTTTTATTTTGTGCCTTATCGCTGTTTGTATAAAAAAAGGCAGAACCAACTTAATGATCCTGCCTTGTGGGAAGTGAGCCTCATATTCAAAGTTTTTTATTGTATTTTTAGACCCTTCCTCTGTCTTTCTGCTTTAGCAATACAGATGCCAACAAGTAAAATCTTTTGTTTTAACCCTGCACAAGGCAAATCTCTATTAACCGAGCCTCTTGCAAAAATGAGATAATGTTGCTTTATGAATTTTCCTATAGTCGTCTTTCCCGCATGTAGTTAACAGCAAAGCGGTGTCTGGGAAACCAGGTTTTTTTCTGGATCCCCGCCAAAAACACTCGGGGATGACGGTCTTTTTTTGCAAGAAGCTCAACCGCATACCAATTATGAATTACTGATTACATCTAAACGTAACCAGTGTCACATATCTGAATCTTGAATTACAGTATTTCCGCAAACAAGCCACTGTTCTGGCTATGTTGATAATGATGACCATTCGCGAAACTGTAACGTCAATTGACAACCAACTTTTCTGAATTTTTGCTAGCCAAGCCCATAAAAAATTGTTAGTAAGACAAACTCACAAAGGCGCCATTCATGTAACAGTTGTTTCGTGACGGCCCCTAAATTGAATAAATAAACCAAATGAAAAAGACAAATGAAACGAAAAAATTTAATCACCTTCACTATGTTGATGGCCCTTTTATCACTTGCCCTGATTGCTCAGGCAAACTTAAACCAGAAAAACACTGGAAATAGTACCATTACTTTCGACCCCCAAAACCATACATACCATTCAAACGGTTCAATATCCTTTCTATCTCAACCAATTGAACAAAAATACCTGACGATAAAGTCAATTAATGCCATTGAGTCACGCTTAGAGACAAACTAACGCAGCACTCCAGCGCAAAGAAATTATTGGATGAAACTCACCTCAGTTGGTATCGAAAATATTCATTACCCGATTCATGTTCGTGAGAAATCAGGCCGCCATCAGCAAACTATCGCCAGCTTGCGTCTCAAGGCAAACATGCCCAGCGCGCAGCGAGACACCTGCCTATCAACTTTTCTTTCAATTCTCAACACCTATCAAGACGATATCAAAACCGATATCTTCCCATCCATTCTTGAAGATCTGAAATCACAACTTAACGCTGATTCGGCATCAATTGAAATGACCTTTCCATATTTCATTGAAAAAACCGCCCCGGTGAGCAAGACAAAATCCCTGATGGAGTATACATGTTGCTTTTCGTGCGGGATCAATGGTAGTCGAGATATGTTGATTTCTCTCTGGATTCCCAGCACTACATTATGCCCATGTTCTAAAGAGATAAGCTCATACGGCGCACATAACCAGCGTGCTGAAATCAACTTAAATGTTAAATTCAATAGTTTTATCTGGATTGAAGATCTGATCACGCTTGTTGAGCAAGGATGCTCGTGTGAGGTATACAGCCTGTTAAAACGGCCTGATGAAAAATACGTTACCGAAAAAGCCTACGACAACCCTATGTTTGTGGAAGATGTAGTACGAAAAGTTGCTGAATCAGCCCAAAACCACCCGGATATCTATTGGTTTTCAGTTGGCGTCGAAAGCTTCGAGTCCATCCACAAACATAGCGCTTACGCCTACACAGATATCGAAGCCCTATAATGGTTGTTTATTGGTGCACAGTGACGCCCCTTTCTTTATAGCTCCACCTGTAATAACTTTAGCAAACAGGCCTTCACGGGGCATAATACAGTCGCCAGTTGCTTTTTTTATGGCGCATCCGGCATTATGGCACTCTTTGCCGATTTGGGTAATTTCTAAAAGAACATCATCACCGACGTGCAGCTGATCACCAACTGCCAACTCGGTGAGGTTCAGCCCCCGGGTAATAATATTTTCAGCAAAGGCACCATTTTTTAAAGTTGGCAAAACCTCTTTGACCGTATCAATACTTTCACCAGCCAGCAGTGAAATCTGCCTGTGCCAATCTCCAGCGTGGGCATCGCCTTCCATGCCCCAGTTTGGCACTACCACAACGTGATCCTGCTCTCTTTTGACGATTCCCTTTTTATTGCTGATACAGACAGCTTCAACATTGGCCATGTCTACATTCCTCAAAAAAATAATTATCCGCCAATGGTGGCCATTGACGGTTTCTGTCCATCCAACGATGCGGCCTGAGCCTCGTGCCCATTTAAAAAGCGGTTGTTTACGCTGGCCACAATAGCATCTTTCAAACGTTGATCATCTTGACCACCTCGCAACAGCGCCTTTAAATCCACTACGCCGTTATCATACAGGCATGTTTTAAGCATTCCAGTTGGGGTTACACGAATCTTATTGCACGTTTTACAAAATTGACGGGAATAGGCATTAATAATGCCGATCATTCCCGCAAATACAGGAACAGCAAACAATTTTGCTGTTCCTGATTGACAAACAACTCTCTCAATCGCAGGCCAGGTCTTTCTCAGTTCACCTAAAATTTTATTTCCATCCCAAACATCTCCGACCTTATAGCCACTACCATTAAAGGGCATCTGTTCAATAAAGCGAACCGTTACCGGCTTATGTTGGGCAATGCGGGCAAGATCAACAATTTCATCAGTATTAAAGCCGTCCTGGATTACAGAGTTAATTTTAAGTGGAATGGAGGCCTCAAGCACCCTCTCAATTGAGTTCATGACCTCTTTGAAATAGTTACGTCTGGTAATTTCCAGAAATCTCACGGCATCAAGGGTGTCCAGACTCAGGTTGATGCCGGAAACGCCAAGCTCTTTCAAGACCGGAACATGTTCGGCCAGCGAGACCCCATTAGTGGTGATATGAATCTGTTCTATGCCGGGGACAGCAACCGCCTTTTCAAAGAGGTGCATAAAATCTTTTCTTGCAAAGGGCTCACCGCCTGTAAAACGTATCTTGGAGATTCCTAGAGAGCCGGCAATCTCAAGAATTCGCAGTATCTCTTCATACGACAAGATTGCATCATGACCATCAAAGGGTATACCTTCAGGGGGCATACAGTACTGACAGCGCAGATTACACCTGTCCGTTACAGCTATCCGCAGATAGGAGATAGGACGGCCATGATTATCTATAAGTTTATCCAAACAATATTGGGACAGCTCATCAAAATGTACTGCTCTTTTGTTCATTAACATCCCCTTTGATCAGCTCAAGAGTCAATTTTTGCGTATCAATATCATTCTGGTTTGGCAAGGTCAGGCTTCTCTTGTGGTTCATCATTCTCTTTCAACCCTTTTTTAAAGGAAGAAATTCCCTTACCAAGCCCGGCGCCAAGCTCCGGCAATCTTTTACCACCAAAAACCATAAATGCAATAACGCCAATAATTACCAGCTCGGGTGTCCCTAATCCAAACATTACTATCTCCTTTTTAGTACCATGATCATAAAAAAACAGACTACAGCCCACGACCTAACAGACAATAGCTCTGACTACTGCTCGTAAAAAACTTTCCCACAATCCTGCAAGTCATAGCCTCCAAGTCCCTCAACAACTCGTCGAAACTCTTGATTATGATTGATAACATTGAACAACTGGACAATTTTTGGATCCTTACCAAGGTGCTCTGGAATTATCAGATCATAACGTTCTTTAGCCACAGGGATAAAATCAAGAGACAGTGCTTGAGCCGCAGCTCGTATCGCCATGCCCGTATCAACCTGTCCGCTGGCAACCGCAGAGGCAATATTCATATGGGTGTACTCTTCCCGGTCGTAACCCTGAACTGATTCCGGGCTGATTTTCGCTTTTTTCAGATTAAGATCAGTTAAGATCCGGGTTCCTGCCCCTCGCTGTCGGTTAATAAAGACGATGTCGTTTCTGGCTAAATCAGAAATACCACTGATGTTTTTGGGGTTTCCTCTGGGTACCAGAAGGCCCTGCTCACGATACGCTAAATTAATCAATTGCAGGTGGAGGTCAGGGAGGTATTTTTGGATAAACGGGATGTTGTATTCACCAGTATCTTCATCCAGCAAATGAGTGCCGGCAATGTGGGCATCTCCCCGCTTAATTGCCATTATGCCGCCTAAGCTGCCAACATGAGCAGACGAAAGAAAGGTAACAGGCATTGCAGCATGAAGAATATTGGCCAATACGTCTAAGATATTGTCATGACTGCCGATAAAAACCAGGGTATTGATAATATCTTCAGGTTGCCTAAGCAACTCGACCTCTACCCTTTCACCTGCTCCAATCCCTTCGCTGCCGGCAGGGACAGTCAATATTCCATCAGCTCGCACCAGGCTCATTACCACCCCGGCACCGCGACTGATCGGGGTAACCATCTGTTTATCACCGACCAGCCCAAGCTTCACCCGCACAAACTCTTCAACTCCAAGTTTTGACGAAATTGGCCGGGACAACACGGCCTCTGTTTTCGGTTGCACAGGCGGCGTCAAGCCTTGCATAGTATAGAGAAGATCCTTGACGAAAAGACGCATGGTTAACACCGCAGAGACTGGATACCCCGGCAGTCCGATAACAGGTTTACCTTTAACAATAGCAAGAATAACCGGCTTACCAGGCTTGATATTGACGCCATGAACAACTACCTCTCCTAAATCACTTAAGATATCAGCCGTAAAGTCTTTTGTTCCTGCCGAGGCCCCGGCATTGGTAATTACCAGATCATATTCATCAACGGCTGAAGCGATGGCCATTTTCAAACGTTTTGGGTCATCAACAACGATGTCGCTGCGTTTTGCATCAGCGCCCCACTCCTGGGCGTAGCCAGCAAGTATGCGGCTGTTAAATTCAACGATATTGCCAGGTTCAACCGGTTTACCAGGCTGCACCAGTTCACTGCCGGTCGGGATCACCATAACAGTGGGCTTTTTGCGGATCTTGACTTTTGTGACATCAGCCCCCAGCATGGCACCTTGATCAATGGGCCTGATACGATGACCCTCCGGAACAATAAGTTCGGTAACCACAATGTCTTCACCGATCGTACGGACATGATTCCAGGGGGTCACTGATTTAATAATCTCAGCCTCACCGGTGGCATGCATATGAACATCTTCAATCATGATAACAGCATTACAGGATCCAGGAATTGCATTGCCGGTATTAACAGGTCTAAACTTAGAAGTATCCAATAGCACTGGTGTTGTTTCACTGGCACCAATGGTATCGGTACAATGCACTGCAATCCCATCCATAGCAGCGGCGTTATAAAATGGCGATGAACGCTTGGCAAAAACACCTTCGGCGGTAACTCGACCAAGGGCGTCATCGACAGCGATTTCGATAGTTTTCTTATCAAAAACTCCATGCTCACCAAGCGCCTTTCGCCATTTATCCAGAGCTTCTTTGAGCGATGTATTTCCAACGTAAATATCACGTTTTGTTGCAGTCATAGTTATGAGTACTTTACTTTGGTTAATTAGTTAAATAGTTGACCAGTTGACCAATTGACTAGTTGATTAGTCATACAAGTAAACGACAATGTTCTCACCAGCTTCAACGCCTTGTGAACTCTCTTCAATCCGGAAAAAGCCGTCTGCAGCAACCATTGTTGACAATGCACTCGATTTACCAAGAACCGGATAGGCTTCGTACTCTCCATCCGCATTTCGCTTAAGAACCACCCTGACAAAGTCAGTGCGGCCTCCGGCTGAGTTCATATTTCTTTTACAGATTGCCTCAACTGCTCTTCGTCGAGGAAAACTGTTTTTCTTTTGTCCTGCAAAGCTTTCAATGACTGGACAGACAAAGAGGTCAAATGCCACAGCAGCTGAAACAGGGTGCCCAGGCAAACCAAACAAGGCCTTGTCCCCTGAAAATGCAACAATTACCGGTTTACCCGGCTTAATTGCGACACCATGGATAAGCAGATCGGCAAGCTTACAGACTACCAATTCGCCTAAATCCCGGCTACCGACTGAACTGCTCCCGGAGAAAATAACGATATCATTTTCGGCAAAAGCTTTTCGGGCAGTGCCTAAAAACTGCTCTTCATCATCATGAACTACACCATAAAAAGTTGCCCGAGCACCATGGTTCCGGCTTAATGCTGCAAGGTTAACGCTGTTCATATCACGGACCTTGCCAGGAGGAGGACTCTGCGAAAACGGCACGATCTCGTCACCAGTTGAAAAGATACCAACAGTAACTCGCGGATAGACAGTAAGCGTTGTGATTCCAAGGCCTGCCAGTAAACCAAGATCCTGGGGACGAAGAGAGTGACCTTTTGTGAAAAGATCATGACCCTTCTTTACATCATCCCCCCTGGAAATAATATTTTCACCAGGGGCAACCGGCTTGACCACCTCAATCATCTCGGTGCCGGTCTGCACCGTATGTTCAAGCATGACTACAGCATCAGTCTCGGGTGGAAGCAGCCCACCAGTCGCTATCTTAAAGCAACATTCACCTGCCGGACCTGTTTTTGGGAACTCTCCCATTGTAACTTCGCCTGAAACATTCAGGTACGCCGGAATCCCCTCAGTAGCACCAAAGGTATCAGTCGCCTTTACGACGTAGCCGTCCATTACAGACCGAGGATGAGCTGGAATATCTTCTGGTGAAAAAACTGCCTGGGCCAGTACTCTTCCCAAGCCCTGTTCCAGTGATATCTCTTCAGGCGCGCGCTCAGAGCACATCTCAAGCCGCTCACCGAGGACTCTCAGGGCCTCAGAGAGTGGAATAATTCCGGAACGCCCCAGCATATCTTTTACTGATTTCGTCATTAGAACCCAACAAAAGGAAATGGCTATTTGTGTGAACGTTTAAAATCTTTAACACATGGTTTTACGCTTCAAGAATATCTCTAGCCCATGAAACAGCCGCCGCCGCATTAGAAAAACCAACAGAACTGCTAAGCAGAATCAGAGCATGATAAATTTCTTCTTTGGAAGCACCAGCGTCCAGTGCCCGTTTGCTATGCGAGTGCACACCACCTTCTGAGCCGGTTGCAGCTGCAGCTGCCAATTTAATGAGCTGAGCAGTTTTTTTGTCGAGTGGCCCTGCATCATAAAGTGCTTTGCCAAGCTCCTGATGGGCAGAAACTACTTTCTCGAAATTTGTCATCATCCATTTGTAGTTTTTGGGTAAATCTGACATATTTTCCTCCAGAGATTTTAATTTAAGGAACTAAAGGAAAAGAAAATACTATTTTTTCACCGGAAAGACTATTCAAAAAGGATTTAAGTGCGTCCTTCTCTGCCGTGGTAAGGTAAAGTGGGGTAAGTTTGCTGTTACCCTCTCCGCCGCCCTTATCAAAAAAATCAATTACTTCATCAAGCGTCTGAAAGATACCGTTATGCATGTACGGGCCGGTATGAGCAACTTCGCGTAATGTTGGCGTTTTAAAAGCCTGCCAGTCTGCATCCTGCTTGGTAATCAAATAGCGCCCGGGGTCGGTATCAAGAAGATTAAAATCCGTAAACCCGTTCATCTTAGCAACAAATCTTCTGGTGGCTGACACTCGAGGGTCTTTTTGATCTACGGGATTTTCAGGAACCTTAAGCGCGTGAAATTTATCATCACTTACGGTAACACCATAATGACATTCGATGCATTTCCCCTTCCCTACAAATATCCTCATCCCCAACTGGGACTGCGCTGACAAACTTGCAGAATCCCCTTGTAAAAATCTATCGACCGGAGAGTTTTTTGAAACCAGGGTCTTTTCAAAAACGGCAATTGCCGCACCAATTCGCTCCCTGGTGATATCAGGGGAACCAAACGCTAAAGTAAACTCTTCAACATAGGCCGGCACAGAACGGATCTCTTCTTCAAGATAATCCAGGTTCTGGTTCATTTCAAAAGCTGATAAAATTGGGAACAAGGCCTGCTCTTCCAAACTTTGAGACCGTCCATCGTGAAACAAAAAACGGCTATAGTGCAGATTGACCAGTGTCGGAGCATTACGCCAGTTTCGAGTCGTAGGATAGCTCAGAGAGATCGCCTCCCCGTCGGTAAAGAGCATCTCGGGAATATGACAGGTGGCGCAGCTCATAGTACCATCGCCGGAAAGACGTCGGTCAAAAAACAGCTTTTTACCAAGTTCAATCTGGGCTGGCGCCAGGGTTTGATAGAGCGTGGAGTATATTTGATCGTTAAGCGGTTCAATACTTTTCTGGGCTGAAACAGTCTGCCCCCCGCAAAGCGCAAAAAGTAAAGTCAAACAGATTAAAGCGCCTTTACTTTGCATCTTTTAACTCCGACTCCACTATGCGCTGTAGATACTCAAAGGATCTATTACCGACCACCTTAATCCCATTAATAAAAAAGGTTGGTGTATTATATAAGTCCATGCGAATGGCAAGATCATGCTCCTCTTGAATCTGCTCATTATGGCGCATTGTCTCAAGGTCAGTTGAAAACTTCTTCAAATCCAGACCTAACTGCTCCGCATAGCTTCTCAGACTCTTGCTATCGAGTTTGGGCGATTTATCGAGAAGCAGATCATGCATCTCCCAGCCTTTCCCTTGATCAGCAGCCGACAGAAAGGCCTGTGCTGCAATACGCGAGTAATCTCGATATTTATAGGGATAATTTTTTATCGCAAATCGAATTTTACCAGGATAGGTTTCCAACAGTTGCTTAACAGCTGGACCAGCTGCAGCACAATGGGGTCATTGAAAATCGAGAAATTCAATGATAGTGACAGGGGCATCAACCGGGCCCTTTTGAATAGATTTCCCTATGGAAATATCAAAACGTTCAGTTTGCCCAAACAAGTTTACCGGGATCATAAAAAGAAACAAAACGACAACTGCCAAAACAGCGGTACGTCTATTTACGCTTTTCATAGCCTGCCTCCATAGTCAATAACGGATAGTACAATTTGGCGGAACGTGGGTCGTTGAGGGGAATAAAAACAAGGTCCCAGGAAATGAAAGACTAAGGAGGGGGAGTAAAAAGCCTTTCACCCTGGGCCCTAAAAGAAATTACGAAACGTTAGTTATCCGCCCTGACGGGTGAGGCAATCGGCAACTTTATCGCGGCTGCCCTATAGGCGACCACTATTGCAGAAATAAGTCCGAGCGTGATGATAAGCTCAACAAACGACGGGCTGTAACTTGCGCCATCTTTAAGTTGAACAAGGAATAAGATATCAAGTCTATTCAAAACTATTCCAACAAGGACAAGCATCTGTGGCACGAAAATGGCCCCAGCTGATTGAGCTGAACTGCTGGCAAGGAAAAGCATGATCATTGGTATCAACACCAGGGCCATTTCAAGCATGAATAGCTTTCCGGCACCATCAGCAAAGATTAAGCCCATATTACCCTTGATCATAATATCGCCAACACGAAGCAGAAAATAGACCAGGAGCGCTATAGCTGTTCCTTTTGCCAAACCGCGCAAAATATCCATATCACACTCATGTTTAAATACTGACGAGGCAATCACATACTCAAAACTCACCATGGCAAGACCGGCGGCAATGGCAGACACGAAAAAGTTATACGGCAGCATTGTCGTCCACCAGAGGTGGTTCAGTTTTGACGGCATTAAAAGAAAGAGTGCGCCAAGGGATGACTGATGCAGAAAGGACAGTGTTATTGCCGCAATAGATAAGGGCACCATCACCTTTCGACTTGTGAACGTTTTTGCTAACGCACTGCCTGTTCCTTCTAAAAATGGCCCGGCAAACTCCAGGGCCAAAACCGTCGTATAAAGTACAACACAGACAACAACTTCAAACATTATTGAGTGCGGCTGCCACATTACCAGAGGATGCCAAAGCGTCATGGGCTTACCGATATCAAACAATATACCGATAGAAACGACTACATAGCCGGCAAAGGCTGTTAACACCGCGGCCCGTGCAACAGGTTTATATTTTTTCATATTAAAAATATAAACAGCGCCAGCGATAGTAAATCCACCAGCGGCCAAAGCTACACCTGCCAATACGTCAACACCAATCCAGAGACCCCATGGCACTTCATCACTTAAATTGGTTACAGCTCCAAGTCCGTTTGAAAATCTATAAAGGGCGGCGGCAATCATTGCTGCTACGAGAAGAACAGCCAACCATGCGCCACCAGACACTACTGCTTGTTTATTTTCTTGAGCGCTCATTCGCTACCCTCCTCTTGAGATCCTCTGCCTCTAAAATAGGCAACTGCTGACAATAATGCGACAAAACCTGTGACCTTAGCCGGAATGCTTGACAGAACCGACCATGTATAATCCGGCAGCGACACACTCGGGATACCTTTTTTAAAGCCAAGCTCTTCAAAGGGGATGTCTGATATGTATAACCAGTTCGTTCCACCGGCTTCCTCCAAACCGTAAATATGCTTCACGTACTTACCTGGTTCTTTGGCAAGTCGTTTTTTAGCCTCAGCAACTATCTTATCGTAGTCGTCAAATAGCATTGTTTCGGTGGGACAAGTTTTTATGCAGGCTGGCAGCAGTCCATCTTCAATACGCTCCGCACAAAAAGTACATTTCTGTACCCATGGGGAAACAGATTCCCATTCATATTTGGGAATATCAAAAGGACAGGCGACCATACAATAACGACAGCCAATACACTTATCAAATTGATATGATACCGCACCCTGAGCGGTTTTAGTCAGAGCTCCAACCGGACAGGCTGCAGCACAGGCTGGTTCCTTGCAATGCAAGCACTGGTTTTTAATGAAACTCCAACCGACCTTGCCCTTTTTCTCCGTTTCAACGAACTGAATATTGGTATAACAGTCTGAACTAAGTTTTACCGGGTTGGTAAAGTCACCTTTAAATGTCGTTTTGCGCACGTCTCTTTCGTTCCACTCTTTACAGGCGACCTGGCAACCACGACAGCCAATACAACGGGTAAGATCTACTAATACTCCTTTTTCCATGTCGCCCTCCTATATCTTCTGGACATTGACCATAAAGGCCTTTGTCTCAGGTATCATGGTGTTAGCGTCGCCGATAGAGGGAGTCAAAATATTGGCGCTGTCTCCACCACTACCATCTACAGGATATTGCCAGCCGTAACACCATGGCAGTCCAACCTGATGCACAGTGCTGCCCATAACTTTAAATGGTTTGAAACGACTTGTCACAGCAGCTACAGCCCAGAGGCTGCCTCGAGCTGATGAGACAGTGACTTTATCTCCGTTTTTAATGCCGCTCTCCTCGGCAAGCTCTTTACTGATCTCGACAAAGATCTGCGGCATCATCTCCTGTAGCCATGGTGTGTGTCTGGTCATGACGCCAGTCTGCCAATGCTCGGTAACCCGGTAGGTCGTTGCCACAAATGGGTAACGCACATCACATGAGGCATAACTGTCTGCTGTCGAGTTAGGATCATCATGTAAAAGCTTAGCAGTAGGATTGATCCGATGGTTCTTGTTAAGAGGATTCTCCTGAACCGGGCATTCTAATGGTTCATAGTGCTCTGGGAATGGCCCTTCAGCAACGCCTGGCCCAAATATATGAGCAACACCGCCGGGTTTCATGATAAAGGCCTTCATGGCCTTAGGGTTATCGGTTCCATCGGTGTTTTTCAACGGCGGCCAGCCGCCATCGGGGACATCCCCAACCCATTTGGAACCATCCCACTCGATAACAGCACGTTTTGGATCCCATGGTTTGCCATAGGCATCAACTGAAGCGCGGTTGTAAATGATGCGGCGATTCACTGGCCAGCACCATGACCATTCAGGGTAAAGCCCTATTCCAGTTGGGTCTTCCTGGGATCGTCTGGCCATCATATTGCCTTTTTCAGTATATGAGTTGCAATAGAGCCAGTTTCCGGATGAAGTTGAACCATCAGCTTGAAGAAATGCAAAGCTCGGAACCAGCGTTCCTTTTTTATAAACCGTTCCCTTAATCTCAGTATCTTTCAGAAAATAGCCGTTGATCTCCTTGGCAATCAGGTGGGTGTCGACATGAGTGATTTTCCCTTCAGCATTCTTTTTGCCGTAGTCCCAGGCAAGTTTGGTGATCGGATCAGGAAAAGCGCCTTTTTCTTGCCTGTAAAGCCTTTGCACTTCGAAAAAAAGGTCATTAACAATCTCGGCATCAGGTTTAGAATCACCAAGAGGATCAACGGCTTTATAACGCCATTGGGCCCAGCGGCCAGAGTTGGTGATGGAACCTTCTTTTTCAAAGGATGCACTGCAGGGCAGGAAGAAGACCTCAGTTTTGACCTTCTTGGGGTCCAGACCAGGCCCTTTCCAAAATGAAGCGGTCTCATTGTCAAAGAGATTAACATTGACCAGCCAATCAAGTTTGGTCATAGCCTCTCTGGTTTTATTGGAGTTCGCGCCAGAACAAGCGGGGTTCTGCCCCCAGGCAAAAAACCCTTTAAACTTATCTTGCAGCATCTCATGGAAAATCATGAGCCAGCTGGCATTCTGACCATCATCAAGTTTGGGCAGCCATGAGTAACCAAAATCATTATCAACAGTGGCATTGTCACCATAATGGGCCTTGAGAAGGCTTGTCGAGTATTTCGGGTAATTCCCCCACCAGTTGGCACTTTTTTCCTCAACGGTTTTGGGAGTCCACTTGTCGTTATAGGCTTGTAAGGTCGGCAACGATGCACTTGGTGTTTTAAGATAGCCCGGCAGGATATGAAACAGCAGACAATGATCAGTTGAACCCTGCACGTTACTTTCACCGCGCAGGGCGTTCACACCACCACCAGCCCGCCCGATATTGCCAAGCAGGAGCTGAACAATGGCCATAGCCCTGACGTTCTGGGTTCCAACGGTATGCTGTGTCCAACCCATGGCGTACATAATGGTTGCCACCTTATTGGCCTTGCCGGTTGCACAATAGGTTTTGTAGACCAGCTCAAGCTGATCTTTTGGAGTTCCGGTTATGTCGGAAACAGTACTCATATCATATCGAGAGTAGTGCTTCTTAAGAAGTTGAAGGACGCTGCGGGGGTTAGTCATTGTTTCATCTTTAACAACTAGACCATTGGCGTCTGTATCAAAGGCCCACGACTTCTTATCATACTTACGATTCTTCTCATCATAGCCGGAAAAGATTCCGTCCAGTTCGCCAGGCATCTTAAAATTGCTGTTTAAAATAAAGGGCGCATTGGTATACAATTTCACATATTCTTCATGGTAGAGCTTGTTTTCCAAGATGTAATTAATCATACCCCCGATAAAGGGAATATCAGATCCAGAGCGGAGAGGTGCGTAAATATCCGCCTTTGCCGATGTCCTGGTAAACCTTGGATCAACACTGATTAACGTAGCACCCTTATCCTGGGCCTCAGTGACGTAACGAAAAGATACTGGATGGTTTTCAG
>JADGBM010000038.1 GCA_015231515.1 Desulfobulbaceae bacterium | reverse complement strand
TGCGCATAAACATAATACGTACACTTAAAAAAGGCAAGAAAAAAGCACGGTTTTTCAACAAAAACCTGCTTGGGGAGTTGTTTTTTTGCTTAAGGTGTTCGCTTTATACGATTTTCAGGTTAATACCGTCTTGGCGAAATATCTCACGTTTTTCTTCACGGTCCACCTACTGGCGTATCGCTTCACGCATGATCCAATGTGTTGTACGATGCTGAACTGAAGTTGACCCCTGCCTCAAAACATTAATCATTTTAATATCTTGATTGGAAAACTGTCAGTGGTATTGCTAAATCAGATGATGCCAATTCGTGGAGTTGTAACGACCCTGTCACGACCGTCATTTTTGGCTTTGTAGAGGGCCTTGTCAGCGATTTCTATGATTTTGTCGGGATTGGTGTCTCGACCGGGAATCATTGTCGCGGTTCCGATACTGGCAGAAAGATACTTGCTGACCTTTGATGATTTGTGAGGGATGGTTGTCTTTCGTATCCGGTCCAGGACTGACTGGGCAATATCTTTAACACCTGTTTCACCTGTTTCAGGCAGGATAATGCAAAACTCCTCGCCGCCATATCGTGCAGCAAGGTCTGCAGGCCTGTTCTCTGACTCCTTTAAGATGTTTGCGACAACTTTGAGGCATGAATCTCCGCCCTGATGTCCATAAGTGTCGTTATAGAGTTTGAAATAATCAATATCCAGCATGAGTAAGGAGATATTGCTGCCGTTACGCATGGCCCGCAGCCACTCTTTTTCGAGAACAGAGTCGAACTGGCGCCGGTTGGCTATTCCTGTCAGGCCATCCAAGGATGATAGCTTTTCGAGTGATCTGTTGGCCCTGTTTAACTGACGCTGACTTTCCTGTAGAGCCAGAAAGGCTTCATCTCTTTGACGATGATAGATATAGGCTTCAGAGTGATATCGAATGCGGGCAATGAGTTCTATCTTGTCAGGGAGTTTAACTATGTAGTCGTTAACTCCAACTGCAAAGGCTTCACTTTTAATCTTTGGGTCTTCTTTGGTTGATAAAATGATAATCGGGACTTGTGCAGTTTCTTTGTTGACCCTGAAGAATTTTACCATCATCAAACCATTGACCTCGGGCATAACGAGGTCTTGCAGAATTATTGTCGGTTTAATCTGATTGGCAATTTTGATTGCTTTGGTAGGGTCTGAGCAGTAATGAAATTCTATGTCACGCTCATCTTGAAGCGAACGGCGAACCGCCTCGGCAATCATTGGTTGATCATCGATAAGAAGTACCGAGATCTGATATGAGTTCAGTGGCTGAATATTTTCAAATAAAGGTTTTTGCATTGTTGAACGTACCTATGGTTTAACGAGAGCAAGAAGTCTCGGGCCAATTTCTTCCAGTGGCAATATCTCCTGGGCGGAACCGTTTAATTGTGCCGCTTTTGGCATACCATAAACGACGGAAGTTTCTTCGTCCTGTGCTATGGTGTAATGGCCGTTTTCCTTGATGTCTAAGAGGCCTTTGGCACCGTCTTTTCCCATACCAGTCAATATAACACCAATAATATTACCACACCAGTTAGCGTTTAATGATTGAAAAAACACATCGACAGAAGGGTGATAAAAGTTATCGACCGGATCAACTGAGTAGTTCAGTGTGCCGGTTTTTGACATAATCAAGTGATTGTCGGTTGAGGGAATTTTAACCGTTGATTTTTGAGGGCGTTCACCGTTGATTATAATCTTAACGGGCAGGGAAATCTGCTGGTTTAACCAGTCAGCCAGACCCGAAGTGAATTTTTGATCCATGTGTTGAACAACAACGACTGAGGCGGGAAAGTTAATGGGCAGACATGACAAGACAGTTGCCAGAGCTTGTGGTCCGCCAGTCGAAGCGCCAATAGCAATCAGGGTACTTTCTTTGATTGTCTGGCGGGGAGGTACTGTTTTATTTGTACTGGATTTTTCTTTCCGATCAACTCCAGTCAATTTGCCGATGATTTGAATCTTGCGAATTAATTCATTGGCAGAGCTATCTGCCTGGTTAGGGGCAAGAACCGGGGTTGCTACGACGTCGAGTGCACCAACACCCATAGCCTCAAACACCATTGAAGAGTTCCCGGTAACACTTCCCGTTACAATCAATATTGGGCAAGGGGTCTGTTTCATTATTCTTCGGGTGGCCTCGATTCCATCCATAACAGGCATCATGAGATCCATCAGGATAAGGTCTGGCAGGTGATGATTGCAGTGCATTATGGCCTCAGCACCGTTCTCTGCTGTCCACAGTAACTTATGCTCAGGACATGAAACAACGATACGGCGCAATATTTCAGTGGCCATGATTGAGTCGTTTACAATTCCGATTTTCATGATATGAAAATTACCGATGTCAAAGTACTGTTATGGATACGAGCTTAAGCATTTACATACCACCCAACGGGCTACCGATCAGGTCTTCCGTTGCTTCGATCAAGGTTTGATTATGGAAATTTGATTTCGTAAGATAATAATCGGCACCAGCATCGAGCCCCCTGTTCTTATCAATTTCCCGATCCTTGTATGACACTATGATGATGGGGATATTTTGAAACTCAGGGCTATCTTTAACCTGACCCACCAGCTCTATACCATCCATGTTCGGCATGTCAATGTCAGTAATGATTAGATCATAAGGGAATTTCTGGATTTTTTCCCAGGCATCAAGGCCATCGATAGCAACTTCGATGTGATATCCATAATCAGAAAGGATTTTTTTCTCTACTTCACGAACGGTAACCGAATCATCAACCACCAGAATACGCTTACTGTTCGTGGTGAGTTTTGAGTTAACATCTGATTCTATCTTCTTGAGACGTTCACCTGAAATTAATTTGTCCATGGTAAGAACCATATCATGGGTATCAAGTATTAAAATAGGCGTTCCGTCATCAGCAATAGCAGCCGCACTGACACTTCTAAGTTTTCCTAGAACCGGGTTCAGTGGCTGTGTAACCAGATCCTTAATGCCACTGAAAGAGTCCACCAAGAGACCGTAAGTATGCTGCGCGCTTTCAAGTACAATTATAGAAAGGATATCATTATTTGATTTGCGTAATTCAAGATCAAGAACCTGTTGCGCAGCGATAATACCAACCCTTGTATTATTGGTGATGAAATATTGCCTGTTGCCGATCTCTTTAATTTCACTACGAGGCAATCGTACAACATTTTTTACATTAACCAGTGGAAACGAATACGGTTCATCATTAATGTAAGCGATAATACCACGAATTAAAGAGAGGGTAAGGGGGAGTTGAAGTTCAAAGTAGGTTCCTTGGCCCGGAACGCTGAACACCTGGACACTACCGCGGACCTCACGGATTGAGCTGTGAACGACATCTAGGCCGACTCCCCGGCCGGATGTCTTCGTAGCTGTCTTCTTGGTTGTAAAACTTGGTAGAAATAAAAACTCCTTAAGCTCGTATTCATTGAGCGCGGCACCAATGGTTTTTGAAACAAGATTTTTTTCGATTACTGCTTCGCGGATAGATTCGAAGTTTATTCCACGGCCATCATCAGAAATCGTTATGTGAAGGAGACCTGAAACGTGTTTTGCTTCGATACGTATGGTTGCCTGTGGATTTTTGCCAAGTTTTTTGCGTTCGGCAGGAGGTTCAATGCCATGGTCGATAGCATTGGTTACGATATGGTTTAACGGTGATTCAATTTTTTCTAAAATATCCCTGTCAACTAAGGCTCCAGAGCCAACTACTTCAAAGCGAATATCTTTGTTTTGGTTTCTGCCTAAATCACGTATAAGTCGTGGCAGACCGCTAAGACCTTCAGAAAGTGGCTGCATTCTATTGTTGATAATCTCGCGATGGAGCTGATGAAAGAGATTGATGCCTTTTACCGAATGGTCTTCGAGATCGGACATCTGGTTTGTGAGATATTGCCGGCAACGCCCGATTTTTTTTGAAATTTCTGTGAAACTTTCTTCAAGGAGGGTGTATTTGCCGGACTCGATCAGATGCTTTTTTATAAGTTCAATAGAGTAATAGGTATCGTCTTGTAAACGTCTTAAGCGGGAAAGCTTGTCAGAAAATTGCGGAAGCCAGCGGGACTCTATCATAGCCTCGCCGGCCAGACCCATCATTCGGCTGATGCTGTGCGCCGATATCCGCAGGGTCCTGTTTTTAAGTGGTTGGTTTGCTCGTTGTTCTGTGTCATCAGAGTTTTGTGACGCTGTCGATAACTGTGTGGGTCTTGATGGGCTTTCGGAACTGTCTGTCGGGACGGTGCTGGAAATATCGCTTCTTTTTTCAACGGTATCTTGGGTAAGAAATTTCTTGATTTTTTTTATGATTGAATCAAGTTTAACTGAATATTTTTCCAGCCAGGATTCAACCTGGTTTTTGTTGACATACGTAAGTTCTTTAACGAAATCAACAGCGGTTAATAACACATCAATTTGTGTTGAATTCAAAAGAAGTTTCTTTTCTTGAGCGGCAACAAACAGATCTTCCATGGTATGAGTCAGTTTAACAATGGGGTGAAGCTCAATGACACGAGCAGCACCTTTCAGTGAGTGTACCGTACGCATTGAGGACTCTAAAAGTGCGTATGAGGTAGGATTTTTTTCAATCTCCAGTAAGTTGTCACAAAGAATGGCAATGTGATTTTCGGCATCCTCCTTAAATATCTGAAATAATTCAATATTTGAACTGTTGTCAGAGTCTGTAGGCTTGCTTTGCCGAGTAGATTCCGGCGCTGATGATGAGGCAACAGACTGTGGCGCGAATGCTTCCAGAAATCGAATAAGCCTGTTGAAATCATGTCTATGTTCGACGATTGTTTCCTGAATGCTATCGGGATTAACTTGAGAAAGGCAGCTTAACTGTTCGACACACTCTTCAAAACAAAGTTGTAATTCAATATTGCTGGACAGTTGATCACGACTATGTTGTAGGACTTTCTCCATTGCGCTGGTCAGTGAGATTACTCTCTGAAGATCAACAATTCGAGCTGCGCCCTTGATCGAGTGGATCGCCCGCTGTATGGCGGTGAAATCAGTTTGTCCAGGTGAGTCAATTGATAAGGTCGAGATGCAATTGGTGAGATTCGCGCACTGACTTTTCGTCTCCAGTTGAAACAATTCGACCAGAGACATGTCGTTCAAATGGTTGTTTTGACTCATGAAAGATTCCTGGCTAATATACGAAACAGAAGAGTATCATCAAGGATTCCTACATCAATATTGGGCATGCGTAGAATGCATTTGGTGTAAACAGCTTTTGACCCAGAAACTGTGACTGGTAAGGGTTTTACATCGGTCTGGTCGTAATGGTGAGGGCCATGCACCTGACTTACAGGAAAAACAATGCTCTGTCCTGATTTTTCGGCGACAATCAGACGTTCAGGTGATGTGAAGTTATAGTGTTTTTTGCCGGGTTCAATTCGTAAAACGCCGCCTATGGAAACGCATAATTCTAAACGACCTCGAATATTAACTAAGCCCCTGAAAACTCTACTGATTTTATGGGGAATGGAGTGAATAGGCCCCATGTCGACGACTTCCTTGATAAGGTTTGAGCTGATGCCAAGCCACTCTTCACCAGCCCTAAAAATAAAAGCTGATTTGGTATGTTTCAACTCAGTGCTTTTGGTCTGGCTGTATACTGCGGTTAATTCGGCTCGGTACTCGTCAGTAAGTGGTCGATCCAACATACGTCTGCCGAATGCCGAGTAGGTCGGGCAATTCCTACAGTGACCGTATTCAGCGAGAAGTTCACAGCTGCGGGCGCGGGAAAACAGACCAATGTTTGACCAGCAGTTTTCAGTTGTAAACTCAGAATCAGATCCAGACATAGATATTCTCAATTCTCGTAACCATCTGCAAGTCGCTTTTGTACTCTTTTGCTTCGTCGCGTAAATGACTGGAAGTTTTCTTCATCACCAAGATCCTTATAAATAAGGGATAACAGGTTTAATGCCTCTATAAAGTTTGGTTCAAGATAAATTGCCTTTTTTAACATTTGGATACTATTTTTAAACTCGGACTTGTTATAGAAAATGGAGGCCAAAAGATAAAAGATATTTGCCGAGGGGCCTTTTTTATGAATAATTTCTTCATAAATACGAACGGCTTTGTCATACTCTTTATTCTCTGTAAAAATTTTTGCCTGAGCCAGGCCCATGTTTTTGTCTACCGGTGAGAAGAATGTTTCACTATTCTCAACGGTTTCACTTTGGTCTTGTGGATGCTGGACTTTAATGCTCTGACCCTGGGTAATGAAAGAAGCGGGAACTTCAGGTACGGCTTTCTTCTTAATATAGGAGAAAGTTTTAGGGTAGGGTGCCGGTGAAAATGGTGAATCAGTGAAAATGCCGGACTCTGAGTGGCCAATGAATAAGAGACCGTCATCGTGGAGCAAGTTCGACAGTATTTCAATAACTCTCTGGTGAAAACTTCCATCTAAATAGATAAGCAGGTTCCTGCAAAAGATGATGTTGTACGTTTTTGAGCTGATAGATGGGGGAAGGTTCAGGAGGTTCCCTTTACGGAAGTTGATACAGTTTTTAACGATTTTTTTAACAGAATATGAACTCTTTTCGAATCGATCAAAATATCGTGGCTGGAAGCGTTTGGAATGCCCTCTAAAGGAGTTATTTTTGTAAATACCTTCTTTGGCAGTGGCCAGAGAACGATCACTTATGTCGATTGCATCGATGATATACTGTGTTTCATTGAAACCTGCTTCTATTAGTGAAATAGCCATAGAGTAAGGTTCTTCGCCGGTCGAACATGGTATGCTTAAGAGCCGCACAGGCAGATTGGGGTTCATTCGTAAGCAGGTTAAAGAAAAATTGCTTAGGGTCGAGAACGGGGCTTCATCTCGATAAAACCAGGTTTCGTTGATTGCTACCTCATCAATAAAGGCGTTAAGCTCAAGTGTCGAGCTTTTGATGAGTGATATATAGGCATAAAAAGAAGATTCAGAGATCGATTTCATTCTTCTTGTTAGGGCCTTCTTGATAGAGTTTTTCCCCAGAGATGAGATGTTAAGCCCTATCTCCTTAAGTAAGACTGACTCAAGAATAGTGATGGCCAAAGGATCTGGAGACATCTACAGTGTGTCCTCCCTTTGCGTGCTGTCCATAAATAAGCTTTGTGGTAAGTTGGCAGGTAACATTTTTGATGGCTCAAACCATTGAACCATTTCATGGCCGATAGCGGAGGAGTCAATAAATAATGAACCGTCTTTTTTCTGAAGAGGAGACCAGCCCTTAGGTGTCTTAACAGTTTGAGTGACCTTTTCGGCAAGAAGTCCGATAGTTTTTTTTTCTCCACTAAGGCCAAAGTCAATATCTATAAGAATAATACGGGTGCTGATAAGGTTCGTGCAGGGCGATCCGTCAATCAGTTGACTGATATCGATTACCGGCAGGGCAGTTCCCCGGTAGTTTACAGCTCCTGCAACATATAGAGGTGTCATTGGTATGGGCTGCAAAAGCAGGTGTGGAATCACCTCGACAATATGGACACAGTTAATCGCATATTGCTCTTTATGAGTATTGAATAAGAGGAGTAACATAAATAGTAGACTGTTGCGCTGGAGGTTGTCAGCTGGTTCTTATTAACATTGGGAAATCCGCATCTCTCCACTCAATGGATTCAGGAGATGAATGTATCATTATTTGACGATGCCTGATTGCCTGAATCCTTGCTGGTGAGCCTAAATCGAGCGACAGAATCTCTAAGAATAAGAGCCGCCTTGTTCAGATTAAAAATCGTGGTGCTGGTCTGACCAACTGACTCGGCTGTTTGTTGAGCTGCTTCATTAAGCTGATCCACTGATTCACTTATCTGTTTTGCCCCCATTGATTGGGCAGCGATGCCCTCATTTACGGTTTCAATCGGAGCTTGCAGGGCTTGAACCTGTTCAATCACCTCAGAAATCTGGTTAGAGCTGATCTGAACCTCTCTGAAACTTCGACGGACATCATCAGTAAACTTTTCAATGTTCATTACACCGCTGGCAACAGCCGATTGAACCTCATTAACACTTTGCTCAATATCAAAAGTGGCAACGGCTGTCTGGTCTGCCAGGCGTCTGATTTCAGAAGATACTACTGAAAATCCCGTGCCATACTCTCCAGCTTTTTCAGCCTCAATTGCGGCATTAAGCGAGAGAAGGTTGGTCTGATCGGCAATTTTATTAATTGTTTTTGTGACACCGGCGATATTGGTCGCTTTTTCATTTAACACAGAAAGCTTAGCCAGAATTGAGACGGAAGACTCCTCCATTTTTCTCATTATTGAATTGATATTTGTCAAACGGTGATGCCCTTGAGAGGCAGCCATGGCGGTGTTGTGGGCCATGTCGGTAACTTTATTCATGGTGGCCATCAGGTTCTCAGCAGTTGCGGCAATTTCAGTTGTTGAAGCAGCGATTTCATTTGAGGTGGCTGCCTGTTCATTAACAGTTGTTTCCTGCTGCTTGATAGTGGCTGCGATTTCGGTAATAGAGCTCGTAACTTGAATGCCGGATCGTTCAATATCGGTGATGAGCGCCGAAAGATAATCAATCATTTGATTAAAACCCTTAAATAGAAGCGCAAATTCATCATTTTGTCGGTGGGATATTTTCCTCGATAAATCACCTTGCATCAAGTGTGTCATCGCCTCATTGAAAACCTTCAATGGCTTGTTAATGCTCTGAATGAGTAGAAAACTTAAAAGACAGGACACACAGATTCCAATAACGATTATCGCTATAAATGATGTTCTGGCCGTGGAAAACCGCTGCTGCGAATGTTGATATTCTTCCTGTACAACAGCTAAGCGGTTGTGTATCAAAACATTGGTTATCTCTGAGTATTTGTCGGCCAGAGGATAGAGCTTGTTGTCTGAGAAGGTGTCAAGATCACTGGTGTCTTTAGCTTGCAGTAAAATTGTAAGTGAATTGAGTACCTCTTCAGTGCTGATGATTAAATTGCGAGCCGGTTCAAGCCAGCCAGCAGTTCCAGTTGAAGATGGAGTCGGTTGGAGCCTTTGGAGCTCTTCCCAACTGTTGTGAATCGAGGTTTTTGCTTTAACAACCCTTACCAGGCACTCTTCCCAGGTAATTTGTTCGAACAGGAGTTTGTCGACCACACCGACGACGCTTATCTGGATGGTATTGTCAATTCTATGGAGCTGGTCGAGAGGAACAACCTGATTGTTGTAAAGTGACGACAAGGAATTGTAACTGGTCTTCATGGCCTTAATACCAAAAAAACCGGTGAAAGTGAGTAAGATGAGCAGCATTGCTATAAACGCTACGAGCCGGAATTTTACGGAAAGTGAGTTGAACATGGTTTTTGCCTTGGATGAGTTCTTGTGATTACAGTTTTACAGTGAAAATGATTCTATCAAATTGAGGCCTTAGACAAAAGAAAGAAGTGAAAATTGCTGTTTTTATACTCATTTAATCTTTTGGAAGCCGAAATAATTGGTTTGAGCACCTATTGATCAGTGTTTATAAAGGTGAACATCTTGTTGTGGAAAAGGAATCGTGATCTTTTCTTCGTATAACTTGTTGTAGATCTCTTTGAGGAGATTATGCGTAATCAGACCCTTGAGGCTTGGCTCAGCGACCCAGCAAAGTAGTTCAAAGTCAATTGATGAATTCCCAAGGGCCCTGAAACGAGCTCGGGGCGGGGGGTCTTCAATAACGTCAGAACTAGCAGTGGCAATAGAACAAAGAAGTTGTTCGACCCGGTCCGGGTCGGTGCCGTATGCCACACCGATGGGTATGCGTATTCTGAAGAGTGGTACGGGTGCACTTTCATTAATAATTTTAGTGTTAGCTAATATTGAATTTGGGATAGTAATCAAAACATCATCTCTGGTTTTAAGCCGTGTAGAGCGCATGCCGATATCCATAATTTCACCGCGTTCACCACTGTCTAGAACAATATAGTCACCCTCTTTAAAGGTTTTATCCATAAAAAGACTCATCCCACCAAAAAAATTAGCCAGAGAGTCTTTTGCCGCCATGGCAACTGCAATACCTGCGATGCCTGCCGACGCGAAGAGTGGCGTGAGGTTTATGTCCCAAACGACCAAAATGCCGACAATAATACCTATAATAGCGACGATTCTGATAAGTTTGCGGCCAATATTAAAGGCATCATTATCCAGCGGTCTGCGTAGAATATATTCAATAGTGGTACGATTGAAAAAAATATTTAAAGCCTTTAGTCCTGCTATTGCCCAGACAAGAAGAATCATGGATTGGAACAAGGAGACTAAGATGTATTGCCATGGTGCCGGGACTGGTTGAAGATGTAAGGCGTGAAAGGCGCCAACAAAAAAGACGCTCCAATATACCGGATTATGAAAGATTTCAATGAGGCTGTCATCCAGTTCCGTTTTTGATTTACTGACGAAATAGCGCAAAACTTTATTTATGAAAAAATCAACCGCCTTGGCCAAAACGATATAAATGAGGATAATCAAAAAACGTTTCAGCCAGATATTTTCATTAAAAATAGTTGTGAGGAGAGCTGTAAGTTCGAGTAGTTGCTGAGGGATAGTAACCATAATTATTTTGTGGTTGTTGTTTTATCTGCAAGCTGATCTGTGATCTGTGATCTGTGCAGGGAGATTTTAACGGCAGCTTCGATGAAAAAGCATTATAGCAAAAAAAAATGGGACGTAAACGTCCCATTTTAATTAATGCAAAAGAAGGGTTGTACGATCAGGGCCAGAATTGTGATTTCACTGTAGATGTTTTGGGTGATGGGGCCTGATAGCCAGCTGATATCAACTCATCAAGAATTGCGGAAACAATTTTATCGATACTTTGGGTTACAGAATTAGAAAGATAGATGCCAGTTTCAAGCTTTTCCGGCTCTACCCCAAAAAGAACAATATTTTTTGGTATGCTCTCAGACAGTATGCCAGCCGCTAATAAATCTGATAAACCAATCTGGTGTGGTGATATTTTCGTCATAAATCTTTTGGGCACATCTTCACCCTCGACCTTGAAGACAGTGCCGGGTGGCCGCTCTGCTGCCATTGCATCAACAATTATCAGCAGGTTTCTGTTTTCGATGTAACGAAGCAACTCAATGCCAGCCGTACCGCCGTCCAGAATTTCAACGTCATCGGCAAAGGCATAGTTATGCTGTAGTTCTTCAACTACACGAATTCCTATGCCTTCATCTCCGAGTAAGACATTGCCAACACCTAGAACAAGAGCACTCATAAGAGGTTAGAGAACCTTGATCTTTTTGATCTCATTACGATCTTTGTCAACCAGGTGAACAGCACAGGCTAAGCAAGGATCAAAGGAGTGAACGGTACGTAAAATTTCCAATGGTCGATCTGGGTCAGCTACAGGTGTGCCAATCAATGACGCTTCATAGGGGCCTAACTCCTCATTGCTGTTTCTCGGGCAGGCATTCCATGTTGAAGGAACGATACACTGGTAGTTTTTAATTTTACCGTTCTCAATAACAATCCAGTGAGACAGCGTGCCACGGGGTGCCTCATGAAAACCAAAGCCCTGCTGAATTCCGCTCGGGAAGACCGGCTCATTATAGGTTGTGTAGTCTCCTTTAGCGATATTCTCCATCAATGAAGACCATTGATGCTTGAGATTGTCATAGAGTGCCGCACAGCGAATTGCCCGTGCTGCGTGTCTTCCAATCGTCGAGTGCAGGGCTTCGACACCAACTTTTGAACCGACGAGCGAGCTGACAATATCTAATACCTTGGTTGCGTAAGCGATAGTCGGTTTATGTCCTGAAGCGAACATGCAGAGAACATTAGCTAATGGACCAACCTGGGCAGGTTTACCTGCAAAGGTCGGCGCTTTAACCCAGGAGTATTTACCGTTATCTTGAAATTCAGTTGGCTTAGGAACAGTTTCTTCTTCCCAGGGATGTTTGTCCCAATCTCCGTCATACCAGGCGTGTTTAATACTCTCTTTGATCGATGTTCTGAACATATCATCATTGAAACTTGTAATCGGAGTGAATTTAGAGATATCACCATTGGGAATATAGCCGCCCGGCAGATCAAAAACTGTTCCCTTGGTGTCCATGGGCATGTCAGGTACGGAAAGGTAGTTCATAACTCCAGCGCCGTGACCGGTCCAGTCAGCATAAAAGGCACCAACTGCAGCAACATCAATGAGATAGACGTTTTCAACAAAGTCACCAACGTCATCAATAAGCTTTTTAATGTGCAGTAACTTTTCAATCGTCAGGGTTGACTGGCTATCGGGATTAATAGGATTTGTCACTCCACCAACGGCAAGATTCTGAATATGCGGTGTCTTGCTTCCTAGAATAGCCACAACTTTGTTAATCTCTCTTTGATATTCTAAAGCCTGTAGGTAATGAGTTGCAGCGAGCAGATTGACTTCAGGCGAAAGCTTCATTGCCGAGTGGCCCCAATATCCCGTTGCGTACACGCCTAACTGGCCGGAATCAACCAGCGTTTGAAGTCGTTCCTGGGCACCCTTAATTTCCGTGTAACTATTGCGCCGCCAACCTGAAAGTGATTGGCCAAGTTTAGCTGTGGCGCGTGGGTCGGCTTTCAGGGCAGAGACGATATCAACCCAGTCGAGGGCTGATAGATGATAAAAGTGCACTATGTGATCATGGATTAAATGAGCGCCCATCATCATATTACGTATGTATTGAGCATTAAGTGGAACTTCCATGCCCAAAGCATTCTCAACCGAACGCACTGAAGCCAGTGCGTGAACTGTCGTTCAGACCCCGCAAATACGTTGAGCGTAAATCCAGGCTTCCCTCGGGTCACGCCCTTGAAGAATAAGCTCAATTCCGCGCCACATCTGTCCTGATGACCAGGCGTTTGTAACTACTCCGCCCTCTATCTCGCATTCTATTCGAAGGTGACCCTCGATTCGGGTGATGGGGTCAATAACAATTCGCTTCGCCATAACTAGTTCTCCTTTGTATATTTTTCAGCCGAAACTGACTCTAAATTAAAAATGAATTATGCGTTTTCGCTAACTGATAGCACTGGAAAGCGCTTAACAAACCAGATATATCCCGCTACTTCAGCAGCAATAATCCCAAAAGTAATGAGAATTTCCGGAACTGAAGGGAAATACTGCCAGCCATCACCCGGGTCAAAGCCTACGAGGTAACAGTTGAATCGGTAAACTGCCCCTGAGAGCAGCAGAAGGACTGATGCCAAAAAAAGTTTTTTGGCACTGCTTCGACAATCCGAACAAAAAAGCATAGTAAGCGGCGCAATGAGCAACAGGTTTTCCAGAATGAACATACTGGCGTTTAAATCACCGGCAAAGATCAACCCAATCTTTCCTCGGGCAATGATGTCAATAAATCGTATCACCAGGTAGGCAATAATCACCCAGGGTATGATGGCGGCAATTTTGGCCAGGATATGTTTCTCACTTGCGAGTCGGAACCCTGTTGTTGCCAGACTGGATTCGAACAAGACAATGGAAAAGCCCATCAGAATTGCAGATATTAGAAAAAGAAGAGGCAGTAACGGAGTCCACCAGAGCGGTGACAACTTATGGCCGGCAGCAATCATCATGGAACCAAGAGAAGACTGGTGCATGGTGGGCAATAAAATACCAAGGGCTATAAAGATAAATAGTACCTTGTCCAGGGATTTGAGGCTGGTTTCATTTTTGAACTTTTCAAGAAATGCTGGGGTGAACTCAATCCAGAGGACAACTGTGTACAAGGCAATACATAGGGCAACTTCCAGCATGACGGAGTTTGTATTAATATGTTGTGGTAAAAATACATTGTACATCTGCCAGTAACGGCCAATATCAATAAAAACAGAGACCCCGGCCAGAGAATAGCCAAAGACGCTGGCCAGTAAGGCTGGTCGTACAAGCGGGTGATACCGGCCTTTGTTGAAAAGATATACCAGTATCGCCATGGCGTATCCGCCGCAAGCGAAAGCTGTTCCAACAACGACATCATAGGTGATCCAGATACCCCACGGATACCCATCGTTTAAATTTGTTACAGCGCCAATGCCAAATACAAAACGCTTTATCAGGAAGTAGACAGCAAGCGCAATAAAAATGAGTGCTATGTTGAAAGGTGCTGTAAATAAGCCACCACCGATTGGTTTTGCTTTACTCATACGCTCACCTCACTCTTTCGTATTCTTTTTGATAACATACGCTAGGCCAGCAAAAGCAACTGCCGGGAGAATAAGGCCTTTATAAAGCGTATGTTGAATGGTTTCGGCAACCCCGGTATACGATTCGTCTGGCAGCTCAGGCAAGCCCAGTTTCGTAAAGCTGACGCCGGAGAGCATAATAACCTGTGTGCCACCGACCTCTGACTCACCATAAATTTCTTTATTGTAGGCTGCAACGCGGGCATTTACGGTTTTACCTGTGCGAATATCACTAAGGGGGAAGTCAGCGTAGCCGCCAGCTTGAAGCTGGAGTCGTCTTTTGGCTTCCGCCATTAAATCATTGACCGGTCCGAATAAAGAGGCCCCTGTCGGGCATTGTGAGCAACAGGCTGAAATTTCATTTTTCTTAAATAAATGACTGCAAAGCTGGCATTTGACAATTTTGGGAAAGGCAGATTCCCATTGAAATTTAGGAATATTAAATGGACAGGCAACTTGGCAATAACGACAGCCGATACAGGCTTTTTCGTTATAGGTAACAACGCCAGTATCAGGGTCTTTAGATAATGCACTTACCGGGCAGACGGAGACACATGCCGGGTCGACACAGTGCATGCAATGACGCTTAACGAAGGAAAAACCATCTTCGACGTCTTTTTCTTGTGACTCACCACCTTCATATTTTTTTATTATATTTAATGTGTTGGAGGATAACTCAGAGGGTTTTTCCCAGGTTTCCAGCGTGTCACCAGGTACGTAAGGCATGTCATTAGCTTTTTTGCAGGCAACCATACATACCTGACAACCAATGCATAATGTGGCGTCATATAAAATACCTAGGGCATTGTCCAGTCGTGGTTTTTTCTCTGCCGAGGCGTCTATGGGGCTTGATACAGCTGTCAAAACAGCGCCCCCAGCAACGCCTTTTAAAAAATCTCTTCGCTTTATTTTCATGGCTATTCCCCTTTTGAAGAAGAGTCACAACATTTATCAGATTGATTAATGTTTTTTGCCATAACTGCACCAGCACCAATGGCAGCCCCTGCGGCCCCTGCGACAAGAGCGGCGGCACCGGCAGACATCCCTTTGCCTTTCGGTTCAGGATTAACAGATGGTTGATTGGCAAATGGTGTTTGGTTTTCAACAACAGCTAAGCTGTGCAGAGGAGCGGCAAAACCAACACCTTGTTCCGTACAGCCAAAACACGGGTGCCCGGCACCAACAGGCCAGTTATTGCCACCAAGATCATTGAAGCCGATGTCTGGGCAATTTGCATAGGTCTCAGGACCTTTACAGCCTAGTTTGTATAGACAAAATCCTTGACGATGACCATCATCACCAAATTTTTCGGCAAATCGACCGGCATCAAAGTGTGGTCGACGTTCACAGTTTTCATGTATTAAACGACCATAGGCAAATTTGGGCCTGCCCTTACTGTCCAAAGCAGGGAGTTTGCCAAAGGTCAGAAAATGGACAACAGTTGAAAGGAAATTGTAGGGATTTGGAGGGCATCCAGGAATGGTAACAACTGTTTTATCTTTTAGTATTTGAGGGGCGCCGGTCGCACCAGTCGGATTGGGAGAAGCTGAAGGAATACCTCCCCAGGCTGCACAGGATCCGATTGCAATAATGGCGGCAGCATGGGCGGCTGTTTCCTCAACAAGGCTTAGAAAGGATTTGCCGCCAATCATGCAGTAAATGCCATTATCTTTTACCGGTATTGCTCCTTCAATAACCAGGATAAATTTGCCGTCGTTAAGTTTTATGGAGTTGTGTAGTGATTCTTCTGCCTGGTGTCCTGAACCCACCAGAAGTGTTTCATGATAATCAAGTGAGATAATGTCAAGAATAAGGTTTTCAAGCGTCGGGTGTGAAGGACGTAAAAGGGTTTCGGTGCAACCTGTGCATTCCTGGCCATGAAGCCATATAACGGGTGGTCGTTTTTTAGGGTTGGTGATTGCCTCGGCAATTTGGGGCGCCATTCCTGTTGAGAGTCCTAATGTACTGGCCATGACGCTACAGTACTTCATGAAATCTCGACGTGAAATTTCGCTCAGTCTTGTCTTCATTTTATTGAAGTTGCTATCTTTCATGTTTTTCCTCTTTTGGCAGGCGTTAATATGAGGTGCTGACATCTATCTAAGAAAATGGTTTGCTAGGTAAAAATACCTAATAAATTAGTTACCAGAAAAAAAATGAAATGCAATCTTTTTTGTAAATATTCGGCTAGAGCTAAAAACAGTTAAGTAGCTACATTTACTCCTTAGCGGGTGTTTTTCCTCAGCCCCAAAGGGGCGGAACATACTATCCCAGGGCAACGCCCTGGGATATAGGAACATTTAATAAATAGCCCTGAAAGGGCGTCACATAGGCTTAAAACCGGCAGGGTCAGATGTCACGCCCTTTCAGGGCTATCTGTACTATTCCAGTCCCCAGGTCGTGGCCCTGGGCTGGTATGTTCTGGCCCTTTCAGGGCAAACCGAATATTTACAAAAAAACGGCACCACTAGCTTTATCGGCACAAATAACCGATCATGAAAAAAAATCTACAATTTACTTAAAATGACCCGGCTAATGTCTTTCAGCGTTACGATTTCATCGACACCACCTAACTCGATAGCTTCTTTCGGCATACCAAAAACCACACAACTTTTTTCATCCTGGGCGATGTTAATTGCCCCAGCCTCTTTCATCTTTAACATACCGCTGGCACCATCCTTACCCATTCCGGTTAATATTACGCCGACAGCATTCTTGCCGGCGTAAGTCGCTACGGAGTTAAACAAAACATCGGCGGCTGGCCTCTGATGACATACCAGCGGCCCCGTTTTCACGTTAACATAATAACGGGCACCACTTCTGCGCATGACCATATGATAATTCCCCGGCGCAATCAAGCATGTGCCGGGAGAGACCGAGTCACCATCTTCTGCCTCTTTAACACGAATCTGACATAGATCATTTAATCGGTCGGCAAACTTTTTAGTAAACATGGCAGGCATATGCTGCACGACTAGAATACCTGGTGTGGTAGGCGGCAGTGGCATCAAGACTTCCTTTAAGGCCTCAGTACCACCAGTAGAAGAACCTATTGCAATTATTTTATTTGTTGTCCTGGTAAGCGCCAGCTTTGGAGCCGAGGCAACTGCGCCACCAGCAAGCGCACGACTAGCGTGGCCACGCATATCAACACTTGCGGCAGCCCTGATCTTTTCCGCCAGCTGAACTCCCATATCACCAACCGAGTATGCCTCTCCTGGTTTACACAGCACCTCAATTGCGCCAATATCAAGGGCCTCCATGGCAATTTCACTACCTGCCTCAGTTAATGAGCTCACAATAATCACTGGAAGCGGAAAATACTTCATCAGCTTGCGCAGAAACGTCAGGCCATCCATTCTGGGCATTTCGATGTCAAGCGTAACAACGTCGGGCTTCAGCGCAACTATCTTATCTCGAGCCACATACGGATCCGGTGCCGTCCCCACGACCTCAATATCCGGTTCACGGGCAAGCTCTTCACTAAAGACCTTTCGAACAACTGCAGAATCATCTACGATTAAAACTCTAATTGGGGCCATAGTTCTTTCCACTTACAGATTTAGTGCCTTATTTCTGGAATAAGGCAGAACGAAAAACATGGGTTTACCCAGCAAACTCCATCCACAAATAACCAAAATCTGACATAAATGCCACCACCCTGCCAGCCGGACATTCTTTCGGTGAAAAGTCACTAATAATTCCAGCCGCCGGTATTCCCAGTTTACAAAGCCCGGCAGGGTCTATTTTCCCCAAAAAATTGCCAATTATCATGTTTGTCGCCTCGCGCATTGTGTCGACAATCTGTTCTTCCTGTAAGGAAGATTCGTCAGCACCAAGAAATCCACCTGCGATATTTACGGCCAAAGTTTTAGGAAAGAAAAATTTCATATGCCCAACTTGATCGCCATCATAGCTAATAGAGGTTTCAGCATAATTTTCCTCAAGATTCCACCGATCTTCTGGTGGAATTTCGGGCAACAATTCAATAGGCGTGTAATACATCGTGCCAAACACCTCAACCGCAGACTCGTTAAGTTTTTTGAGTGAATCAGTATCCAAAACATCTCTCCCAAAACCGGTTTCGCCGGACGCTACAATTAAAAATCCAGGTTATCATCCACTGCAGACGACACAATAGGCGTGGTACCCTCTTCAACCATCCGAGTTGCATAGGCCTTATTTAAAACATCAAGCAGCATATTTTTAATCAATGCCGGCTGGAAAGGCTTTTTTACATAGCCGGCAACACCCATGGCTTCTGCCTCCTTAATACGGGCAGCACTTGACTCGGTGCTTATGAAAATCACTGGAATATCACGAAGGACATCATCCTTCTTAGCCTCTTTAAAAAATTCGACACCACCCATCTCCGGCATATTAATATCGCTCAACACGACGTCAACCCATTCATTGGCTAAAATGGTCAAGGCCTCCTTCCCGTTACCAGCTTCGAAAAGCTCTCCAACCTGAATGCCTGTCATCCCGACCGTTTTTTTTATAACGGCACGCATCGTTGCAGAGTCGTCAACCACTAAAATATTAAATGCCATGTCTACTCCACTTCTTGTTTTTAACCGACTCTAACGAGAGCTAACTCAGAAAACCTACTGACTAACTACAAAAACACCAGAACACCAGAACACTGTAAATCCGATCTGTAACAGTTGTTTCTTGACGGCCCCTAATCAGCTAAACCCATCATCTCATCGGCTTTTTCCATCTCGAGTACAAGATCTGACAGATATCTATCAATATCAATACTGCTGATCCCAAAACGTTTCAGCCCTTGACCCTGCATAGCTCCTGACAATCCGTCAGCGCCCACACCAACCCCCAGCGAAATAACAAGTGTATTGCTTAATGCAATAAGGGCTGTCAACTGACTTTTATCCAGAGCGGTAGGATCGTGATGCTCCCTGACAGCCACAATTAAATCCTCAGAGAACTCCCACTTTTCCATTATCTTGGCGCCGAGTTCGGCATGATTCATTCCAAGAGCTTCTTTTTCAGCTTCAATAAAAGAAAACCCCGGACTATGACCACGCTTCATTATTTTCTCAAAATCATCAGCCACAAAACTACTCAGAAACCGCTTCCCAATGTCATGAAGCAAGCCCGCCGTGAAGGCAAGGCCAGCATCAACCTCGGCAAAGTGGGCACTTAGCTGTTTTGCCATAATTGCGGTCGCCACCGAGTGCTTCCAGAGATCGCCCTGCTCAAGCTTATAGCCTTCCCCAGCCCCCCCCTTATAAAAGCGGGCGCTGCTGCTGGCAATAATGATGTCTTTTAATATGTCGTGCCCAACCACAACAAGGGCATCATCAAGAGAAGATACTTTTCGAGTTAGACCAAAATAGGCTGCGTTACAGGTCTTAAGAAGGTTGGCCGTAATGGCGGAGTCATACTGGATAACCTCAGCGAGATCCTTGGCCTTTACTTCTTTGTTCTCAAGCATTTTCATGACCTGAAGGGCCACTTTTGGGAAAGGCGGAATATGATTGGCAATATTTAGTATTTCATCAATTCGACTCATAACATCACCTCACCTTGTCCAGAGACCTTCAACTTCACCTGTCCTGTACCAACATTCAAAGTAATCGTACGATTCACACTCCCACCAACATCTTCCTTGGCAACCGTCACCTTATTTTTCCAAAACATTTTCTGGACAATCATCTGGTTACGCTTGCCAATATTGAACATTCCAGAATCATCCATAACCTGGGCGCCGCCAACCACATAGACCTTCAATCGTTCTTTTTTGGCGCCATGCTTATAAATTTCCTTAAACATCCGGGGCACCCCTGTATCCGCAAACATATAGGGCTTCGACTCAGCCTTTGCCGCGTCAATACTTGAATCGGGAAGCATAAAATGCAACAGGGCCCCCACCTTCACTTCAGGATCCCACAGGGCCACGCCAATACATGATCCCAGTGAATACGTAACAATCTCATCATCAGGTTTTTTTCCTACCCGCATGTCTGAAATACCCACAATTATTTTCATTCTCTCACCCTTTTTCATCTGATACGGAAGTGCGTAGTAATACCTTTTTCAGCTTTCCCAGCAGAAAGTATCCTTATGCAATCTTCCAACGCGGTTATTATCCTTTCTTATACGTTGTGGCCTCTACCTGAACAAAATCGTGTTTAATTCCTGAAATACTCTCAGAATGCCCAATAAAAAGATACCCTCCTCTTGATAAACATCTGTAAAACTTCTGAACCAACCTCTCCTGGGTTTCACGATCAAAATAGATCATCACGTTTCGGCAGAAGATAACATCCATCTCTTCGTTCCACGGAAAATCATGCATAAGATTGAAACGCTGAAACTGCACAGAGCGTCTAACCTCATTTTTAACCCGAACCTTCCCAGCACTGCTGCCCGTGCCTTTCTGGAAATATTTCCGAAGAATGTCCGGCGGCGTTTTAGTCGTCTGGCTTAAGGCATAAACCCCTTTTGCCGCAACGCCAAGAACGCGAGTCGATATATCTGTCGCCAGAATTTTATAGGCAAAGCCCGGCTTTACTCGAGCAAAATCTTCAAGCACCATGGCCAGAGTATAGGGCTCTTCCCCTGAAGAAGAGGCCGAAGACCAGAAAAAACACTCCTTATTGTGTGGATGCCTTGCTGCTAACTCAGGCAGTACCGTCTTTGTCAAGAATTCGAAATGCGATATTTCACGAAAAAAACTGGTGAAATTAGTAGAAACACTATCAAGAAAATGAACAAACTCCTTATTCTGCTGCTCAGGTGCTAGAATAAAATCGTAATAACTATTGAAAGAAGCCACGCCGCAAATACGCAGGCGCTTTCCTAGTCTGGCATTGAGCAGTTCTTTTTTTTCCGGCTTCATAAAGATGCCGGTTTGTTCATAGATCAGCTCACTAAACTTGTTAAACTCTTTATCCGTAAGCTGATTACCTAGTATCATTCACGTTCGCTCATTCAGCCTTTGCAAGCGTATCTACCAGGGTTTTACCAATGACCTGATCAACATCAAGCAGGATCTTAACCTGACCCTTCACCTTACCCATACCAAGAATGTTGTCAGCTTCGGTTGCCACTCCAAAATCAGGTGGTGGCTCAATCTCTTCGGGCAATATATTTGTTACCTCAGAAACAGAGTCAACCAGCATACCAACTTGAATCGAGCCATTTGCCCCCGAGACCTCAACAACAATTATACAGGTTCTATCATCGTACTCTTTGAGTTCCATGCCAAATTTCTGCCGGAGTTCGACAATCGGAATAACGCGCCCTCTCAGGTTTATAACTCCCTTGATATAATCCGGCGTATGAGGAACAGCTGTAATCTCCATTATGCCAATAATTTCTCTGACCTTTAAAATCCCAACGCCATACTCTTCACTGCCAAGAGTAAAGGTTAGATATTTTCCTCCAAGCCCATTACCAGTTTGAGCCTCACTGCCTGTTGCTGCGACTTTCATAAGGTCTAGACCTCCCTCAATATATATTCTAGCAAACTGCTCTCTTTACTCTTCGTCAGACTTGCACTGAGCTTTAGATGATGGTGATTGAACAAGCCCAGCCAGGTCTAAGATCAGACCGACTCTACCATCACCAAGAATGGTTCCGCCAGCAACACCCGGGATATCCGTCAAACCGCCCAGATTCTTAATAACAACTTCCTGTTTGCCCAAGAGCTCATCAACCATAATTGCCCGCTGCTTGCCTTCAGTCTCAATAATGACAACAATTGCATCCGTGGGCGTGGTATATTGGGCCTCAATTGAGAACAGTTCGTAGAGGCGGACAATAGGAATAACCGAGTCCCGGACCACCAGGGTTTCGCCTTTGCCATGAATCGTATTATAATTTTTAGCCTCTGGCTTTAAGGACTCCCGTATCGCCGTGGTGGGAAGGATATAGCGCTCATTGCCAACCCGCACGATAATACCATCAATAATGGCCAGGGTTAACGGCAACCGAATAACAAATAACGACCCCTTGCCCGGCTCACTGATCACTTCAACCTTACCACGGAGTTTTTCCACACCTTTTTTTACAACATCCATCCCAACACCCCGACCAGAAACATCAGTGATCTGGTCAGCGGTTGAAAAACCGGCAAGAAATATAAGGTTGTTAATCTCCTTATTGCTAAGATTGTCTCCCTCTTGTATAAGCCCCCTTTCCAAAGCTTTCCGACGAATCTTCTCAGTATTCAGACCCTGGCCATTATCCTCAATCTCAATGACCATATTGCCGCCTTTCTGATAGGCCCGCAGACTAACGACTCCGGCACTTGGCTTACCGAGCTTTTCTCTCTCTTCAGGCGTCTGAACCCCGTGGTCTACGGAATTACGCATCATATGAACAAGTGGATCATAGATAGAATCCACCATGTTTCGATCAATTTCGGTCTCCTCTCCTTCCATAACCAGGTTCACCACCTTGCCCGTTTTCTTGGATAAATCACGAACAAGACGAATCATCTTCTGAAAGGTCTGACGAATAGGGACCATGCGCATTGACATAGCCGTCTTCTGCAATTCACTGGTTATCCGAGAAAGCTGTGAAAAATCCTTTGTCAATTTGGGATCCGAAAGACTATGAACCAGCGGATTTGCCCTGACCATAGCCTGCATGATAACAAGTTCGCCGACAGCATTTACCAGCCCGTCAAGTTTTTCAACATCAACCTTGATTGTAGCTCCGACAGCACTCTTGGCTTTTTGGCCTCCGGAAGAGTCTTCAGCCGCTGCGTCTCCCCCGGCAGATGCTTCCTCAACAGGCGGTCTCATCGCACCTGTGGAAACCACCACTACTTCAGACCTCTGTTCCACGGCCTGAGTTGCCGCAGCGGAGTCCGCCACAGACTGGGCGCCACCTCCCTGCACCGCTTTAATCCATTTAACATAACCGCTGATATCATAATTTTTATACTGCTCAGGGCCATCAGACATAACCTTTCGCAAATCATCAATCATGGTCTTTAAAAAATCTCCAACCTTTAAGACCACATCAATAACGTCAGAATCCATGGCATGCACAGAGTTCCGAACATCATCAAGTAAATTCTCGGTGCTATGAGCAACAGTCTGAATATTTTTCAAATTAAGAAAACCCGAAACCCCCTTGATGGTATGAAACGGCCTAAAAATATTGTTAATAATTTCCATATCATCGGGGTTATCTTCAAGATCAAGGATATTCACCTCGATCGCATCGAGATGTTCGGAGGCCTCCTCAACAAAGCCAGACAACAGTTCCACATCCTGCAAGAAATCCATTGCAGCCACCGGAGGGCTTTCGAGAACTATCAACTCTGTTGGCGGCCCAACAGACACTTGCCTCTTTGTTTCTGGCACTTTAGTCTACACCTGAGTTTCTTCTGGATCTGTACCCATATCTTCGACACTGTCGTCTGCCTGACCAGCACTGTCCTCATCTTGATTAACACCCGGTTGGTTACTCTCGCCAGGAGAAGCATCTGGAGAGTAGCCTATTCGAGAGAGTGCTTCGTGAAAGGCCTTAATAACATTGTCGTCAGTATCCTTCTTCCGGTATAGCTCCTGTACCTGCCCAATAGCCTTACCAAGATGATCATAACTCTCTGCCGAGTCCGGCAGTTTCATCATAACAATTTGACCAAGAACGTCCTCCAGGGCTTTGCCCATCTTGGCGACGTTAGGATAATCCTTAATCTCATCAAGCCCTGCTAAACCTTCAACCAGCACCACTAACTCACCGACAACAGATAGATCGCCCGGCTCAATCATCATCATCTTCAGAGCCATTTCGTCCAACTGTTCCGATATAAGCCTGCTGTTATCCCCTGCCATAAGAGTATCTCCGCACTTTATTCCGTCAATATTTGTTAATATATACTAGCTTGCCAAAATTCAGACGCATTTGGCAAGCTTTTTTCTGCTAAATAAAAAACGTACTGGGAGACTTTGCGACGAGTTGACGGTACAAGTGTCGCTTGGGTGGTGTCCACTGGCTGGGGCTGGCTTATTTCAGACCAGCCCAACGGAAACTCATTCCGCACTCGGAACGATAACGTGTTCGTCGTCAGCGTTTGACTCTTCGACTTGCGGGAGGGAATATTTAGAAAGTTCATCTTCTAAAACCTGTAAATTCTGCTGCACCTTACCGACAATATCAGTTCCTGGGTATTTATTCAGAAGATCTTCCAGCATCACCTTCGACTCCACCAGCAAAGCCGTTTTCTGGTCCGCGTCTGTAGTTTTCCTGGCTTTCACAAATAAGCTGGCGGCCTTACGGCGCATCTCATTGGCTGCAAAACTAGCGGCTTGTGAAATTTTAGCAGCGGCTTCATTTTTATGCTCAGTATTTAAAAGCATGGTAAACTCGGCTATGGCAGCATCGTAATCCTTGATTTCATAGAGGTGTAGAGCATTTTGCCACTGACTTTTAACTTTTTGCTGCTGGAGTTGTTTAAGGCTCAGCCTCTCAACCCGTTCCGCTTCTTCAATCTGCTCAAGAATAGTTTGCACTTTCTCCTTGACGCTATCTGTTCCGTTAACGGAAAGTTCCTCAACAATTCGGCGAGCGCCGGCAAACTCATTGTCATGCAGCAGTTCTCGGGCCTGAGCCAGCTGCCTCATGGCATTTTCCTCCACTGACCCTTCTAAATCGGCAAGAAGTTTTCGAACCGAAGCGAGCATAATGCCCTGAGGTCCTTGGTCAATACTCTTATATCCCAGATAGAACTCCTTGGGTACGTAGGTTCTATCTGACGAGTAGTACAAACGCAGTATATTACTGTAAACATTCAAGAG
>JADGBM010000037.1 GCA_015231515.1 Desulfobulbaceae bacterium | reverse complement strand
GAGGAGTTTGTAACCATGGAGGGATCATATCAGATTACCCTCAGTATGGGGCTGTCCTGCATGACAAGCAAAGACAGTTCCGTAGAGGATGCAGTTAAGCGTGCGGACGATTTGCTCTACAAAGCTAAGGAAAATGGCCGGGATCAGGTTTGCTTTGCCTAATAAAACAGCTGTCAATCAGCCTGCAAATATAAAACATAAATGGAGAAGCTATAGTCGATGAATAAACCAGCCCATTGGACCGGCCAGTTCGGTTTCCAGAAAAACCCCTTCCGTGACACAATTGATACAGAGCTGTTTTTTCGTACCCGCCAGCATGAAGATGCTGCTCTCAAGGTTAAAATTGGTATTGAGGATCATCATGCCCTGATTCTGTTGACCGGTGTTTCTGGAACTGGGAAGACGCTGGCCTCCCAGGTTGTTCTGCGCTCACTTGCCAAAGAACGCTTTGAGTCATGTTTCGTTTTTGTTTTTCCTGGTATGGGGAAGGGCGCCCTGCTTGGGGCCATAGTTTCTGAGCTTGCTGTTTCGCCCACCCGCTTTGTACAAGATCGATTGCGGCAAATTCAGGAAAAGGCGATTGAACTGCATCGTCAGCACAAGCGACTGGTGATTGTTATCGATGAGGCCCATTTTTTAAAATCTGATGCGCTGCATGTGTTACGGAGTTTGTCGAATTTAGAAACAGAACACGAAAAACTGGTTACCGTGTTGTTGATTGCTGAGGAGGGCATTCGTCGCAGGCTGAGAGCACCGTCTTATGCCTCTCTCAGGGGTAGGATTACCTTTTCAGTTGATTTGTCACCACTATCGCTCAACGACCTTGAGCAATATGTTAAGTACCGCGTTTTAAAATGCGGCGGTCAGTTTGATTTTTTCACCAATGACATTTATGCCACAGTTCATGAGCTGAGTGGTGGTATCCCCCGTGAAATTAATCGTCTTCTCTATGCTGGGCTTATTGAGGGCATCGCCTCAAATCAAAAATTAACACCGGAACTTCTTGTATCCGTTGCAGCAAATCTTGTGGTTTGATGTACTCTGGTCCGCTGCGAAGGTAAAACAACGGGCAATGAAAGGTTTTACAAAGAGTTGGCTGGTTAAGCATAACAGTTTGGGCGTGTCATGGGTGAGTTAAGTAAGATTCGTTTAATGTCGTCTGTGGCAGATCAAGGTATCGATGAAGACGAACTTGTGGCGCTGTCTGGATCGGTTCCGCTACCGTCCCGTGATGCCTATTTCAAGCTTGTTTCTGAGTACAGCCCCGCCGGAGATCAGCCCCAGGCCATAGCGAAACTTGTTGGCGGTGTAAACGCGGGTGTGCCGAGTCAGGTGCTCTTAGGTGTAACAGGTTCTGGTAAAACCTTTACCATGGCCCATGTTATTGCTGCAACCCAGCGTCCGGCCTTGGTTATGGCCCCCAACAAGACCTTGGCAGCACAGCTTTATGCAGAGTTGAAAGAGCTGTTTCCGGAAAATGCGGTCGAGTATTTTGTCAGCTATTACGATTATTACCAGCCTGAAGCCTACATCCCTCAATCTGATACCTATATTGAAAAAGATTCTGCCATTAATGATGCTATTGACAAAATGCGTCATTCTGCCACCCGTTCCCTTCTAACCCGCAAGGACGTTATTATCGTGGCCAGTGTTTCCTGCATCTATGGCCTGGGGTCGCCGGATGAGTACAAAAATATGAATCTTTTTCTGAAGACTGGTGCAGAGTCACCTCTTGAGGAGATCCAGAGACGCCTGGTGTACATGCTCTATGAGCGCAATGAAATCTCTTTTCATCGAGGAACGTTCAGGGTTCGCGGCGATGTTTTAGAGATTTTTCCGGCCTACGAGGACTCAATTGCCCTGCGGCTTGAGTTTTTTGGGGATATGATTGAAGCAATCCGGGTGATTGATCCTTTGCGTGGCAAGCCACTGGAAACCCTCGAAGAGATAACTGTTTTTGCCGGGAGTCATTTTGTCACCTCGAAAGAGCGTCTGCAGATCGCTATGCAAACCATAAAAGACGAGCTTAAAGAGCGCTTGGCAGTTCTTCAGGCCGAGAATAGATTAGTCGAGGCCCAACGCCTGGAGCAGCGCACTGATTTTGACCTGGAGATGATCAGCGAGCTTGGCTACTGCAACGGTATTGAAAACTACAGTCGTCACTTGACAGGTCGAAAGCCCGGCGAACCTCCTCCGACCTTGCTTGACTATTTTCCCGAGGATTTTCTGCTTTTTATCGATGAAAGCCATATCGGTGTTCCGCAGATACGCGGTATGTACAGAGGTGATCGCTCCCGCAAAACTACCTTGGTGGAGTTTGGTTTTCGTCTGCCGTCAGCCCTTGACAACCGACCCTTACAGTACGATGAGTTTGCTGCCCGAATTCATCAGGTGATCTATATCTCGGCAACGCCGGCTGATTATGAGATTGAACACTCTCAGGGCCGGATAGTTGATCAGATTATTCGTCCGACAGGGCTGATGGACCCCGAAATTGAGGTGCGGCCCGCCCAGACCCAGGTCGATGATCTTTTAGAGGAGATTCGCATTCGTGTCGAAAAAAAAGAGGCGGTGCTGGTAACAACTCTGACCAAACGCATGGCCGAGGATCTGACCGAATATTATGATAATCTGGGTGTGCCGGTTCGATACATGCATTCAGATATAAAAACTCTGGATCGGGTTGAGTTGGTTCGTGACCTGCGCCGGGGCGACTATAATGTTCTGGTCGGTATTAACCTGCTGCGCGAGGGGCTGGACAGCCCGGAAGTCACTCTGGTGGCGGTTCTGGATGCTGATAAAGAGGGTTTTCTGCGTAGTGAGCGCTCCCTGGTGCAGACCTGTGGACGGGCGGCAAGAAATGCCTTTGGCAGGGTCATCCTTTATGCCGATAAAATCACTGGATCCATGCAGTACACAATTGATGAGACCAGCCGGCGTCGAAAAATACAGGCAGAGTTCAACCGGGTACATGGTATCACTCCGGCTACAATTCATTCGAAGATTAAGGATATAATTGCCTCGATTTATGAGAAGGATTATGTGCCAACTCTGCTTGAGGCCGCTGAAAATACGGGCCAGTACAGCTCTCTTGCTGATATCCGAAAAGAGATTAAGACCTTGACTAAGGAGATGCATGAGGCCGCCAAAGAGTTGGCCTTTGAAGAGGCCGCCATCTTGCGTGACACGATTAAAAAACTACAAGAGCAGGAACTGCAATGGATGTGAAAAACTTCAGGCAAAAACTGCTTTTTGCTGTTGTTCCTCGATTGTATGCCCTGCTTACCCGAGTTTTGTTTTCGACCTATCGGGTTGATACCGAGGGCGGGGAGCATTACGAGCAGCTTTTCACCTCAGGGAAGCCCTTCATCGGTGTTATCTGGCACTATTCAGTTTTTTTTACAATGTCGTTTATGAAGGGTAAAAATTGGGTCGCTATGGTCAGTACCAGTAACGATGCTGAATATATCTCCAGGTTTTTAAATAGTTACGGTGTGACAACGGTACGAGGGTCGAGCAATAAGGGCGGAGTTGCGGCCCTGCGAGGCTTGCTTACCCAGATGAAGCGCTCTGGGAAAAACGCCGCAATTGTCGCAGACGGCTCCCAGGGTCCTGCCTTGAAAGCGCAACCGGGCGCAGTGCTTGCCGCCAGCCTTACCCAGGCCCCAATTCTGCCCTTTATCTGGTCTGCTCAAAGCTATTGGTCGGTGAACAGCTGGGATAAGACTGTGTTACCAAAACCTTTTTCAAGGATTAAAGTGATTTATGGTGAACCCATAACCATACCCCCCAAGCTCAGCTCAGAAGAGATTGGTAAACGGACACTGGCTCTTGAAAAACGATTAGTTGCATTATACAGTAAGGCGTGGGCTGAATTTGGCCGTAAAACTCATGGCTGAGTCGCAAAGTAACGAGGTTCGATGGAAGCATTTCATGTCATAGCGATCAGTGTCGGAGTAGCTTTTCTGGCTGCTGCAATCTGTCAGAGTAGAAATGCCAGGAAGATGATCCCGAAATCTGTACGGGATAAGTGGCTGGTTATTGACTATTTCATGCGTTTCTTTCTTCTGGGGTACGTTCTGTATCTGTTTGCCAAGATTCTCGACATTCGCATGCCAGCGGAATATCTGGTCAGTATCGTTTTTCTGGGCGGTGCCGTGTACGTTTTTATTGTTATCAAAGTTTCGCAACAGGTCATTCGGCAGATCAGCGAGAGTCAGCAAAAAGTTTCGCAGGCCAATAAGGAGCTTGAGGAGGCCTACGAGTCAACAGTAGAAGGCTGGGGGCGGGCACTTGAGCTGCGGGATTATGAAACAAAGGGGCATACCAATCGCGTCTGTGCGTTAACGCTGGAACTTGCCAAGGCCTATAATCTGACGGATAAGCAACGATGGTTCATGAAAATTGGTGTCTTGCTGCATGATATAGGGAAAATGGCCGTCCCTGATTCCATTTTACTTAATGATGGTCTACTGACTCCAGAAGAGCGCGAGTTGATGGAAAGGCATCCGCTGTATGCCAAAGAACTTCTGGAGGGGATTTCATTTTTACAGCCTGCCCTTGCTATTCCCTATTGCCACCATGAACGGTGGGACGGGACCGGATATCCCCAGGGGCTTAAGGGAGAGGAGATACCTCTGTGGGCCAGAATATTTGCGGTTGCCGATGTGTGGGATGCCTTGATTTCAGAAAGGCGCTATCACCTGGCCTGGGACGCCAAAAAGGTTTGTGAACACATTGTTAAGGGCTCCGGCTCGCATTTTGACCCCGAAGTTGTTACTCGTTTTCTGGAGCTTGATCTGTGTGAAGTTCATGGAGAGGTTCTTGCTGGGGAAGAGTTACCGCCAAGGCCTGAGCCTTAGCCAGGCAAAGGCGTTTTTATTTGTGCATAAGAAGAAAAATCCCCCTGGTCCCCCTTCGAAGTCTCCTTCTAGAAGCCCTGCAGCAGAATGCGCCGTAGATTGAACTTGTTCAAGGTTCGGAATAAGGTGTTGAGGTCTTTGACCTCTCGCGCTGTTTCGGAAATTTTTGTTTTGTTGGCCAAAATCGCCTTATCCTGACTTGTGTCGAGCCCGCCGTTAGCGATAAAGTTTCTGATCTGCTCTAACTCCCCAGCGTCAAGCCAGACACCGTGATCCCCGCAGACATCGATTAATACCCCTGAAATTTTTCTGAAATTCTGCCGACCCATCAGGGAGCCGCAGCGTACGCAAGGAATGTAGGACCTGGGGCTTTCAAGAGGTTTCCTGGTAAATTTCCGATCGATTGTCTGATCGCCATAAGTGTCGCGTTCTGAAGCGTGAAAAGCAAATTCATCTGTGTCCAGCCAGATCCCCTGGCAACTCGGGCATATATCAATAGTTGACCCCCGATAGTCATCTTCTTCCAAAGGTGAGCGGCAGGTTGGGCACATAGCGGCTTTGGTTGGCATAGTTTTAGGTATCTGGCCGCCGCAGTGAACACAATATCGAGATTTCTCGTTAGTAGGTTTGTGGCAATGCCGGCAGATTATGGGCATGATGGACTCCGCTGTGCTGATTGATTACTTGTGATACCAACACTATATCTCATTCTCGGTCTACAGGTCAAATCAGATCTATCCAGTTCAGGGAAACTATTTGCCAATCATTAGCCTGGTAGTATATGCTATATTTAAAGCGGGGCGCAAAATGATTAAACAAATAGAGGAGGGGGTAATGCAGATTGATATGCACTATTACGGCGTTTATGCCCTGGCCAGGGCAGCCGGAATGAAACCTGAATTTGCAGAAATTGTTGCTACGGCTTCGCAGTTTGTTGATGATAATGAGAAAAAGGGAAATCTGGAGTTTTGTGATGGTGGTCGGCTTGATTTTGAGGCCACTGCCCATCACTATATCGACTTTAAAAATGTGGACAAGGAGGATCAGCGTCAGATATGGGTGCCGTTTCATTTTTTGCCGGGCGGGATTGATGACGATGACTACGCGGATCGTCTGATCTGCCGAATAGGAGATGAAAATAATGCGGTTGTCACTGCCTTAAAATCGTATGTGTTAGCCGACTTGCATGAAAAGTTCTCCTTATCCCTGGTTGGTTCCTTTGCCCACATCTATGCTGACACTTTTTCCCATTATGGGTTTTGTGGTATCAGTGACCCGGTCAATCAGGTCAAAAATGACGAGTTCGTGTTCTATAATATCCACGACGGTCATAAGCGTACCCTTCTGGATAAAATTAAAGCTTTTCGGGCTCGCTATCCAAAGGAGGGGGGCGCGCTGCAAGTCTTTAAATCATTTTTTGCAGAGAACATTACCGGGGCTCTCGGGCATGGTGCGGTTCTGGTATACCCGGATCTGCCATATCTATCCTGGAGTTTTATCTATGATGCGGATGGTCGGTTCAGTGGAGTTCGTGATAATCAGAAGACCTTCCTCCTTGGTTGTCGGGCCTTGTATGATTTTTTCAGGGAAGTGCTTTCGGCAAACCCTGACTTTTCGATCGGCACAACAAGAGAGTTTGCTGATATTGAGGACAGGGTGAAGAGGATTCTTACAGTCCGGGGTGATAAAGTTGTGCGTGCTCAGGCTTGGAAACAGGCTGCCGCTGCCCAGCAATTGTATGACGGGTTGGGAGGTATTCCGGACTATGATCGTGACTTCTGGGTCGATCGGCGGGAAAGGTTGATAGATACTGATGATTCCAAGCATGTAGCATCTATGCCGATATACAGGTTCTATCAAGCTGTTGCAGTTTTGCGCAATACGATACTGAGGAAGGTTCTGCCGGCCTTCGGCCTGATTGTGGCCTGATAATTTGGAGAGTAGAGCTATGACAGAATATCGATTTGAGTATCAAACGACTGAGTTCAGTCTGCACAAGGCCTTCAGCCTGGCGCGCGCCGCAGATTTAGCCTATAAAAACCCTGCGGAGATTAAATCTGTAGTCCATGATCATTGGGGTATGGACACGGTAACGTGTTTTGATGAACCAACGTTGGGAACTCAGGGCTATGTCATGTCTAATGATACTGCTATTGTGGTGGCTTTTCGTGGAACTCAGATCACCAGGCCGGAAGATATTTCAACAGACCTTAAGTTTTTTCCTGTCGATGGGCCTTATGCCGGGCAGGTTCACTCCGGTTTCTTAAATGCCCTTAACAGGGCCTGGCCCGAGGTCGAGCAGGCTGTGGCTTCGAGTCGAACACGCTCTAAATCTCTATGGTTTACCGGCCATAGTTTAGGGGCGGCTTTGGCGACTCTGGCTGTCGCTAAGTTGCGTGACATCAACACCCCGGTTGCTGGACTTTACACCTTTGGCCAACCCCGCACAGGTAATCGGGTTTTTGCCAGAAATTTTAACAGTGATTTTGGTAAATACGCCTTCCGGTTTGTTAACAATAACGATGTGGTGACTCGGATTCCACCTCGGGAACTGCAATACAGTCATGTTGGTAACTTAAAATACTTTACTGAAGATGGCAGGCTGGTTGACGATATCAGTTTCTGGAACCGGTTCTTAGACCGCATACATGGCAGAATGGAGGACTTCCTGGAGTGGGGCACAGATGGTCTCTCTGACCATGATATGCCAAAATATCTGGCGCTTATTGAAGGGGTACTTCAATCTGCTACCCGTTAACCTGCGGGTTGTGCAGAACATGGACAATATTGTAGATGAGCTCATTGACGGTATACGGTTTCTTTATGACCCGTTGAACACCGGCGCTGATTTCATCCATGCCAAGCAACTTGGTGTGATATTCAGTACAGAGAATGATCGGTAGATCACCCCGAAGTTTGTGAATTTTATTTACAAGGTCATCACCCTTTATTTTAGGCATGGCAAAATCGGTAACGACGATATCAAAGCTGAAAGGGTCTTCTCTGAATAGTGTGAATGCTTTTTCAGGACTGGTTGTAGCGGTAACCTTGTACCCTCTGAGCTGGAGACTGTTTTGAAAGAGATCAGTCAGGGACTGTTGGTCATCGACAAACAAGATGTGTTCGCCCTTGCCGGCCAAAAGTTCCCCTTGATTGGTGGACCCCTGTGATGGGAGAATCGCGTTTGCGTCGGTATGGGGCAGTAATATCCTGAAGGTTGTTCCGTGATTTTCTTTACTCTGCACCAGAATATGGCCCTTCAAGTTTGTAACGATGCCGTGCACGACAGCCAAGCCGAGTCCGGTTCCTTCGTCAACATCCTTGGTTGTGAAAAATGGATCAAAAATATTATCAATATCGTGCTCTTTTATACCGTGACCATCATCACTTACCACAATTTCAGCATAGTCTCCGGAGGGGATCTCTTCATAATAGGGTTGTATGGTGTTTTCGTTTACTTGAATATTCCCCAGGTAGACCGATATTATGCCACTTTCCTTAATGGCATGGGAGGCGTTTGTGCAGAGGTTCATGAGGACTTGCTGTATCTGAGTCGGGTCAGTGAAAACGGTGTAGGCGTCTGGTGAAATATTTTGTTCAATTTTGATGTGTGATGGAATTGAGGCCCGCAGCATTTTTAAAGTTTCGTTGATAACGGGGTGCAGGGTAATGACGGTTTTCTTGTGCTCCTCCTGTCTGCTGAAGGCCAAAAGTTGTTTTACCAAGTCTCTGGCCCTGTAACTGGCGGTCAGTATCTGTTCGAGGGCATTTTTCCCGGTCGGATCCTCGGTAACTTTCTCTTTTAAAAGCTGGCTGAAGCCAATGATTACGGTGAGAATGTTGTTGAAATCGTGGGCAATGCCACTGGCGAGAGTTCCTACGGTTTCGAGGCGCTGGGCTTGGTGAAGCTGATAGCGCAGCTGCTCTTTTTCACTTTCAATTTTTCTCTTATGGCTAATATCAAGAATCAGGCAGACAAAACCAAGTTTGTCGCCGTCATCATCAAGGAGCACGGAGATGGTTAACTGCACAGGAACAGATTTTTCCTTTGCGGTTGTAACTGTCGTTTCAAGGCCGCCAAACTCGACCTGTTTTATGCTGCGGAAAAAGGTGTAAACCTGTTCGGCTGTGATAAAACGGCTTGCCGGCTGGTCGAGAAGGTCTTCTTCGCTTATCTCAAGCAAGTCAAGGGTCCTCTGGTTGGCAGCCTCAATTGTCCCATCGAGACTGACCACGAAAAGACCTTCTTGCAGCGAGTTCAGAATATTGTCCAGGTACTCTTTTGAAAACGTAGTTGATGCCAGTTTTTGTACCATTTTGTTGAAAGAATCTACGGTGCCATCCAGTTCTTTTATGCCATACTTTTCGATAGTTATAGTTTTTTTACTTGAGGAGACGTTGGAAAGCGCTGTTGTTAGACGATTAATGGGGGCAAGTATTTTTTTGGTGCTGTAGATCGATATGATGATACCTACAGCAAGGATGAGGCTAAGGGTCAATACAACTTGTTTTGCAAACTCTTTGTAAACAGCTGAATAGGTTTCGTATGGTATGATCCGGATCAGACGCCAGTTTGGTGTGGCCAGCTGCATAGTTGCATAGAGCCCTTTAGTACCGAGCTCTTCTCTTCTGCCAAAACCGAACTCGTGAAAGGGTGTTGTTATGGTTTTGCCTATGAGTTGCTTGTTGGGATGGAGAATTATCTTCTGGTTTTCGTCAGTCACCATGAGCAGATCGGTAAGGTCCTCAGCAAAGCTCGTCAGCGACTGTTCCAGTTCGAGGGCAGAGGTGGTGCCACGAATTAGGCAAACTGTTTTGTCGCCCCAATAACTATTGAGGGCGATAAGCAGATCGACCTTTACAGAGGAATTGGTGCTGTCAATGGTGGTTTCATAAAAAACTGTGCCGGGTTCTGCGATTGCCTTTTTAAACAGTGGCGTGTTGCTTATATTAGTCAACTCGTTTGTCATGCTTCCCATTGTCATAAGCACTTCTTCCTGGCCATTGGGCGAAATATAGCTAAGCGTGTCGAAGGCGTCCTGGAACTGCTTAAAATAGGAGATAAGGGCGATATCTTGATATTTCTTAGTGTAGGAGGCGACCTCGTTACTGGTTATAATGGTCTGTAATAAAAACGATTTATTGTTAAAAAATTGACGCACTTGCAGGGAGTTACTGGTTACGCTACGTTCAAGCAGGGCAAAGGTCTCCCGTTTATGTAAACCGACCAGTAGCGAAAAACTGATAAAGACCAGGACTCCAGCCGTCAGCAGAATAACAACAAGGTGTGAGAGGGCGAGTTTTGAGCGTAAAGAGGTGAGCATGAGCTTATTTTGCCGGGATTGCGCCATTATCGCTGATAATGGTCTGCGCTGATGGGCTTATGATGAAATCGACAAACTCTTGTACCGGTTGATTAAGCACATCTTTCCAGACCAGTCCAAGGCTGACCACAAGCGGATATTTTCCGGATTTAATATTTTGTGGAGAAGGGTTAATGCCATTGTAATTAAGAATCTGAACTTTGTGTGCTTTAGCAACCGCCAAAGGTGCAAATGAAAAGGTGTTTTCGTGACGTTCAACAGCCTGAACAGCTTCGGTGGTGGTGTAGAACATTTTTCCGGCCCAGGGTGAAAGATCATTTAAGGCCGGAATGTTTTCTTCAAGAACAGTTCGACTTGAGTCACCCCGCTCCCTGTTTACGATGTAAATTGGGGCGTCATCTCCTCCGAGCTTTTTCCAGTTGGAAGTTTCGCCACTCAGAATGCTGACAACCTGTTTTGTTGAGATGGTGTCAATGGTGAGATGACTACTGGTGATGAAAGCAATGGCGCTATAGGCAAAAAGTTGGTGTTTAAGGTTGTATTGCAGCTCTTTGTTGTTGAAATTTCGTGCAACTCTGCCGAGCTCGCATTCACCTGATGCAACTTTGCGAATACCGCCACTTGAGCCGACACTATCTTGAATGTTGATAGTGATATCCGGGTGAGTTGTCTGGTAGTGTTCGGCGAGCTTCTGAAGAAGAATCTGGGAGTCACCAGTGCCGCAAACTGAAAAGGAATAGTTGGCGGCAAAGGCAGTTGCGTTATTAAAAATGAAAGGGATCATGGCGAATATAAAGATGAGGTGCGTCATTGTGGTCTCCGGTAATTAATTGGTGTGAACTGCATTTATTATCGGTAAAATTGAAGGTGCCGTCAAGCAAACTTCCCAAGAAAAAAGCAAAGAGATTTGTCAATGAGCCGGCGTAGTTATCAGGTGGGTAGATGGTGCATGGCTGTTTGAGGCGGCAAAATAAAAAAGCCGACACCGTGACGGCTGCTCTCTCCTCCCACCAAATAGGTGATGATCATGGCACAGAGTATAAAAACTGCCAGAAGGAGGATAAAAAGATCCTCTTTATTCATTGAAAAATCCTTTTGTCTGAACTGTTGGCGTGCTAGGATGTATAATAAGACATTATCAGGTACTTTAAAACTGAAAATGGCTCCTAAGCCCACAGCCGCACTGTTGGATATTTTAAAAATTTAATTTCAAATTCATTAACAGCTGACATTGCCAGCAGGTGATACCTATGGATGAAAAGATTCTCCAGAGTAAAATTCGCAGTAAAGTTCTTTCGCAGCTCGCGCCGTTGCTCAAAAAATATGACACGGATAGTACCGAGCTGGAGTCAATGCTTAAATGGAAGCCGCTTGTGCTGATTTTAGGTAATTACTCTTCTGGTAAATCGACTTTTATTAATGAGTTGGTGGGGAAAGATATTCAGCGAACCGGGCAGGCTCCGACAGATGACTCTTTTACAATTATCACATCACCTGAAAAAGGGGGGATAGAAGGAGAGACACCCGGATCAGATATTGTCAATAATCAGGAACTGCCCTTTGTCCCGTTTAAGGCCTTTGGTGAGCAATTTATTTCGCACCTGCGCCTGAAGAAAGTCGATTCACCGTTATTTGAAAACTTAGCCATAATCGATAGTCCAGGAATGCTGGACTCAGTTTCGGAAAAAGACCGGGGCTATGATTATACCGCCGCCGTGAAGGAGTTTGCCAAGCTGGCCGATATAATCGTCTTGATGTTTGATCCTCATAAGGCAGGCACAATTAAGGAAACCTACAACACTATTCGTAACACCTTGCCTGAGGCCACCGGTGAAGATAGGGTTATTTTTGTTATGAGCCGGATTGATGAATGTGACAATAAGGCTGATCTGGTTCGGTCGTATGGGACGTTGTGCTGGAATTTATCGCAGATGACAGGCCGAAAGGATATTCCCCGGGTCTATTTGACCTTTTCACCGGATATGGCCAATATCACAGCCGAGCTTGAAGTATGGGCCGCAGAGCGGGAACAGCTGAAACGAAAAGTAAAGGAAGCCCCTGAACTCAGGATTGGCCATATCCTGCAAAATGTTGACCGGAAAGTCCAGGATCTCATGATGGTGGCCGAGGCAATGCGAGTTTTTGCTGATGGCGGCAAGAAAATGTTCAGTTCGGCAATGAGAAATGGCCTGCTGGTCGGCGCCTTTTGCTTTCTTTTTCTGGATGTCGTCATTCGCGAAATATGGGGGGTACCGGAGAAAACATTTCTTTCAACACTAACGACCGGTGTTTTTGATCTCACGCAGTTGGTTGTTCCTATGGCTGGTTTGCTGGTCTCAATGGTTGTTTTTGGACTTTTCTTCTTTAAGTTCCGCATGCCCCGATATTTCAGGCAGACCAAGGCCAATATCGAGCGTTTAGTGATGATTGATACGGTTTACAGAAAGAATGTCTGGGATAGAGTGCGTCCTAAGGTCGAAGAGTTGCTTGCTAAGCCAAGATTTGGAAGCCTCTTTGTCGGTCATGCCGGAAATATTCGTAAACTGGAACGCTTTTCAACAAAGACGCTCAAAAAATTCTATCAGAATTTATCCTGACGGCTCAGTATGAAACTTTTTCACGGATCAATTCGTAAAAAACTGATTGTTCTGGTTTTGCTGGCGACAATGCCCGTGTTTCTGGTGCTTCTTGTTACGCTACTGCAAAACAGGAACAGTGCCATCAAGCTCGCCGAAAGAGACACCGCTCTCTACCTTAATGGATTTGCAGAAATCCAGAGACGGATAACCAACTCCACCCAAACTCTTTTGCGCACAGTCGCCTGCATCCCTGAAATATCTTCACTGAACATGGAAAGGTCACGCGTTGTGCTCGAAACTTTGCTGGAAGCCAACCCGATCTATACAAATGTCATCTTGGTTGATCTCACAGGCAATGTTGTAGCGGCTGGCAGAAATCATGATACAGCCAAAAAACTGAACTTCGGAGACCGCAAACAGTTTAAGGAGGCAGTTGCTTCCAAAGGATTCGCTTCTGGCGAGTTTGTTGTCGGCAAGTCAACGCAGAAGGCAATTTTTCCTTTTGGAATGGCGGTCTTGAACACTCAAGGTGAGGTAACAGGGGCCATGATCATCGGTGTCAACCTCGATCATTATGGCAAGTTGTTTGAGCGCGGGAATTACCCCAACAACACCTTCTTCGGTATCTGCGATCATAATGGTATCCGATTGTTTCGTTACCCAAGTAACGATCTTACTGCCATTGGCCAGCCGGTTAAGGAAAAAGTGTATGACGCAGTTGCCACTAGCGGCACGAAGGGGAGTATTTTTGCAATTGACTCCGGGGGAAAAGAACGGGTCATGGTTTATGAACCTCTCCGCTTGCTGGAAAATGGTGAAACTCCCTACATGTACATGTTTATGGGATTTGACCATGAACAGTTGCAGGAAAAGGCCAACTCCATTTTACAGCGTTTAGTTGTTACCAGCCTCTTATCGCTTGCTTTTTCGCTCTTTATTGCCTGGTTCATTGGCGGCAGAAGTGTGGTCCGGCTTATTGATAGGCTTTCTCGTGTTGCCATGGATTTCAGCCAGGGTGACAAAAACGTGACCAGTAATATTGATTACAGTGACGGAGAGATAGGTGGTCTGGCCCAATCCTTTGACAGTATGGTTAAAAATATTCATCAAAGGGAAGAGGAAAAAAACAATCTTGAAACACGCCTTCAGCAAGCCCAGAAGATGGAGGCCATCGGCACACTTGCGGGTGGTATTGCTCATGACTTTAATAATATTCTCACGGTCATACTTGGCTATACTGAGATGGCCCGTGAGGACGCTCCCGCCGACTCTAAGTATGCAAAGGATCTATCGAATGTTCTTGCTGCCGGAAATCGTGCTAAGGATCTGGTTAAACAGATTCTTGCCTTTAGCCGGCAGGGTCAGGTCGATCGTATGCCACTAAAGATTCAGCCGCTTATTAAAGAGGGGTTGAAGATGCTCAGATCTTCAATTCCAACCACGATAAGTATCACTGAAAATATTGATCCAACCAGTGGATCAGTTTTCGCTGACCCAACCCAGATACATCAGATTTTGGTGAATCTTTGTACCAATGCCTATCATGCCATGGAAACTACAGGTGGAGAACTTGCGGTTACCTTAAGGACTGCTTTCATCAACGCGGATGATCAAACCATGCTTTTGCATCTCACTCCTGGCGAATACGTTGAGCTTACTGTAACCGACACAGGAAGTGGCATAGGGCCGGATATTATCGAGAGGATATTCGACCCGTATTTTACCACCAAGGAAGTTGGCAAAGGCACAGGCATGGGTCTGGCAATCATCCACGGGATACTGAAAGAGTATGGTGGGGCGATTACCGTTGACAGCCAGTTAGGAAAAGGATCGACTTTTCATATCTACATTCCAGTAATTGAAAAAGAAGCCTTACCTGAGATGGAAGAGTCTAAAGATATTCCGATGGGCAATGAACGGATCTTGTTCATTGATGACGAGGAACTTCTTGCCGAGATGGGCAAGGATATGCTTGAAAGGTTGGGCTACCATGTGACTGTTCGATTCAGTAGCGCTGAGGCATTGGCAACATTCCAAAATACTCCGAACGAATTTGACATAGTTATAACAGACCAGACCATGCCGGAGATGACTGGTTCAGACCTTGCCCGTCGAATGATACAGATACGACCTGATATTCCGATAATTCTTTGTACTGGATACAGTAACCTTATCGACGAAGATTCGGCAAAGGTTCTTGGAGTTAAAGAGTTTGCCTTAAAGCCCTTGACCAAAGGCATAATTTCCAGACTGATTCGCAAAATCCTGGATAAAAAGGCATGAGACCTAAAAACAAATACCGGAGTGGTTATTTGACCACTCCGGTATTTGTTTGTTTCGAGGCACAGCTGTTAGCTGTTAGCTGTTAGCCTTTAGCATTTAACCTTTAACCTCGAACCTACAGCCTAACCCCCTACTTAAGCTCCTTCATAATCGCATCACTTACGTCTTGGATGGATGATGTGCCATCAACAGAGATTACCTTTTGTCCGGCCAGAGATTTGAAGAAATTGACAGCGGCCATAGTGCCGGTGTTTTCGTCATAGTAAATGTCATGGCGTTTACCAATGGCGGTATCATCCTGGTCGTCTGCACGTGTTTTTAACTCGCCGCCACAAACACGGCAGACAAGTTTTCCGTCCTTCTCGACCGGTTTAATGGCGTCAAAGGCGATGTGGTTCGGATGGTTATTGTCATTCACACAAAGTCGGCGTCAGGTGATTCTCAGTTTGGCAATGTCACGAGCCAAAACAATTTCGACGACATAGTCAAGATTCATGCCTGCATCTTTTAATGCTTTAGCCAGTGTTTCACCCTGAACTTTGTTGCGTGGGAAGCCATCAAGTATCCAACCGTTTTTGCAGTCATCTTCTTGCAGGCGGTTTAAGATCATTGGAATGGTAATGTCATCTGGCACGAGATCGCCACGGTCGATGAACTCTTTTGCTTTTTTGCCAAGTTCAGTTCCTTCGCCGATGTTTACTCGAAAAATAGCACCGGACTCAATGTGCGGCATATTGTACTTTTTCTGCACAATAGCACCTTGGGTTCCTTTGCCGCTTCCATTTGGTCCGAAAACGAGAATGTTCATAGTTGTCCTCCTTCTTAAAATGAGTATAAATGGGTATAAAAAGAGTTCGCCAGTGGGGATCCACTACTGATGGTGATTAATTGCAGCGGAACAATTTCTTGTTAAAAGGCGATAAAACTATAAACCAATATGAATACCATTGCCAATAAAATATCGTGATCTCTGGTTTTGCAATCTTGACAAATAACTTTAATTACTGTCATGCTTTAATAAGGAATTAAGGGAGCAGAACTCTTTAATCAGTGACTTTCTGGTGACAAGATCAAGCTTGAAGTAAAAAGGACTCAACATTAAAACTTTTATGGCTTCTCTCGATGTCATGGCAGCACCTTCCTTGGTGAAGTTTGTTTGGCTATGCGCAACTCCGTTACTAAGCATATCGGCATCAATCTCAATCACAATCAATAAAATATGCGAAGAGTGGTTAACGCTTTTTATATTTCAAGCCAAGTCACATATGTTTTCTGGGCTAAAGGCTCAACATGGGAAGCAGTCACAAAATGAGTTCTATTAAAAGCAGTCTCTTGTTCCTGTTAGCAATTTTATGCATGGGAACCTTCGGTTATATGGGCCTTGTTAGAAAGGCATTTGGGAGAATTAATAAAGTGAGCTGTAAGAAAAATTTGCACTTTTATTTGCTAAATACTAGAATGAACCATCCAATGATATGTTTTTACGATATATTTTGAGTTAGTTGCCGTCACAGCAGCTAACAATTGTTAATCTGCTGTTTTACCGTCTTGATTTAAGGGAGAAAATGGGTTCAGACCTCGTCAAACAAGGTGTTGATATTTGCGATGGCCAATTTGTTGTAAAGGTCAGCAAGGATAAGCTGCAGGCATTTGTCAGTCTAAAAGACCCCAAGAGTGGCCTCACACTTGACGATGTTGATGTGAATGCCTTAATGGCTGATGTCCGCCAGAGTGGCGTGAATTTTGGAGTGCTTGGTTCTCCACAGCCCAGGGAAGACGGAACCTTTTGCGTTGCCAGAGGTGTTAATGTTGTGCATGGTGAGAATGCGAGGGTTAAAGCCTATGTAAAGCCTTGTGTGGTCAGGGTACCAAAAATGAAAGAAAGCTCGTCAATTGCAAAGGTTGATTTTCGTGAGCTTGGTTCCATTGTTAATGTTCCCAAGGACAAACTTCTTCTTGAAAAAATTTCGCCAACAGCAGGCACTCCAGGTAAAACAGTACTCAGCGAGGTGCTCAGTCCCAAAGCTGGTAAAGATGTCACTGTCAAGGTTGGTCCGGGAGTCCGCTTATCTGAAGATGGAATGAAGGCCTATTCTGAGGTTGAAGGCAAGTATATGCTGGCCGATGGCAAGGCCGCAGTTATGACTGAGCATCTGATGAGCGGTGATGTTGATATGAGCACCGGCAATATTGTTTTTGTCGGTGAGCGTATTACGGTTAATGGGTCAGTTCAGCCGGGCTTTCCCGGCAAGTGCAAGAAAGATGTCGATATTGCCATGGGGGTTCAGAACTCAGCTTCAATTATTGCTGGGGGCGAAATTGTAATTAAAGGCGGTGTTATCGGCGATGAGATAGTCATTCAATGCTGGGGTGATGTCAAGGCCGATTTTGTCGAGAATGTTGGCCGCATCGAGGTGAAAGGCAGTTTACATGTGTCTGATACGATTATTCAGGCCAACGTGCATGTCGGCAAGGATGTTATTGTAACAGGCGGCAAAGGCATATTAATTGGCGGTAAATATATTGTTGGCGGCTCCCTTCACGCCAAGGCGATTGGTTCGGAAGCTGAGGTGACTACAGAAATAGCCGTTGGCATCAATCCGGAGTTAGAGGAACGCAAACAGCACTTGGCCAAAGAAAAACAGCTCTGGCCGGCAAAGATGAACGAAATTATCAAAAACACCACGGCCTTAAAAAAACAGCAAAAAGACGAGGGTGGTTTGCCGCCGGATAAAATGGAATTACTGAAGAAACTTAACAGCAACTTGCCGGAAGTAATGGCCAAAGTCAACGAACTCACAGAAAAAGAAGAGGCCTTGGAGGTTGAGCTCGATAAGGCCACCAATGAAAGCGTCTATGTCTACGGGACAGTATTTCCAGGAACCCGTGTAAGCATAGGCAGCCTGTCAAGAACCCTGATTTCTACGGAGGAGAGAGTTGTTATTCATTTAGACAAAGCAACTCAGCAAATCCACTGTCGGGCTATGACCCCTGAAGAAAAAAACAACATGCCCGTTTAACAGGCATTAGTGATAATTGCCCCCATCTCTCGGACAGCCTGATCCAGTCCTACAAATATAGCTCGTGCCATGACTGCGTGGCCAATACTCAACTCCTCAATTGAATCAAGGGCCGCAACCCGAGCCGTCGTCAGGTAGTTGAGGCCATGTCCGGCGTAGACCCGGAGGCCGAGGCCATGGGCCAGGTCAGCTGCTGAGGCGACCAGGTCAAACTCCTTGTCCATCTCCTCTTTTGAGATCGCATCGCAATAGCAGCCGGTGTGGATTTCAACAAAAGTAGCGCCCACATCAAGTGCTGCCTGAACCTGCTTGGGGTCAGGATCAATAAACAGACTGACCGGGATGTTGGCCTTACTCATCTGTTTGATTATTGAGGTCAGTTTTTTCTTCTGCTGGTAAACATCTAAGCCGCCTTCAGTGGTAAGCTCCTGACGCTTTTCCGGAACCAAAGTTATCATGTCCGGCTTTATATCCAGGGCGATATCGATAATCTCTTTTGCCGCACCCATCTCCAGGTTGAGTTTGGTCTTAATCGTTTGCCGCAACAGGTAGACATCTCTGTCCTGGATGTGGCGTCGATCTTCCCGAAGGTGGACAACGATGCCACTTGCCCCTGCCAACTCGCAGATTCCAGCGGCGAGTACCGGGTCGGGTTCGTCAATTCCTCATGCCTGCCGAAGGGTTGCCACATGATCGACATTAATTGCCAAGTGGGTCATTGTCCGTCTCCTTTCGTGCTGTACAAGATGTTCGTACAGTTCATTTTCCTTGTTTGTCATTATGGTGTGCTCACTATCCGAGCGTTCGTGGTCATAGCCGAGAAGGTGGATTAGCCCGTGTACTAAAAGCCGATTGAGTCGTGCCTGTACCGGGATTTTGTGGAGTTGGGCCTCCAGTGCTGCGGTGTCGGTTGAGATGACAATATCACCCAGCGGGCTCATGCTGTCTTCTGCCTCATCTGCATCCCGCAAAGGAAAAGAGAGGACATTGGTCGGCCTATCTTTATTTCGGTACTGCTTGTTGAGTGCCTGCATTGCCTGGTCGGAGACCAGGAGAACGCTGAGCTCACTAGAGGCTTGTCCGCACAGTTTAAGCATGGTGTCAGCCGTTTTTATCAAACGCTTGATACTGATTCCATAATGGCGTGTAGCTTCTGATCGAACAATGGCGGGCATGGTTATTTATCTCTTTTTCGGCGTTTTTTTACTTGTGCTGTAGGCTTTGATAATTTTTTGAACCAGGTGGTGGCGAACAACATCGGATTCGTCAAAATAGTTAAAGGCGATTCCATCGATATTTGTAAGAATACGATTGGCATGCACCAGACCGGAATGTAGATTTCCCGGCAGGTCTACCTGGGTGATGTCGCCCGTGATAACAGCTTTAGAATCGAAGCCCATGCGGGTCAGAAACATTTTCATCTGTTCCTGGGTTGTGTTTTGTGCCTCATCGAGAATGACAAAGGCATTGTTGAGTGTACGGCCCCGCATGAAGGCTAAAGGGGCGATCTCAATTATCTGCTGCTCTATTAACGAGGCAGCCTTTTCCCGGCCGAGCATGTCATTTAAGGCATCATAAAGCGGGCGCAGGTAGGGATCAATCTTCTGGGCCAGATCACCGGGCAGAAATCCTAATTTTTCACCGGCTTCAACTGCCGGTCGAGTGAGGATAATCGAGCCTACAATATTTTTTGTATAGGCCGCGACCGCCATGGCAACAGCAAGGTAGGTTTTGCCTGTGCCGGCCGGGCCGATGCCGAAAACAATGTCATTTTCCTTAATGGCCTCGATATATTTTTTTTGGTTGGCACTTTTCGGGGAGATGACGCGTTTGTTGCCGGTTATGTAGACCTGTTCAAGAAAGATCTCCTTCAGATCGGCCTTTGGTTTCTTTTCCAGTATGCGGATGGCGTATGTTACGTCAACAGGGAAGATCGGGTAGTTTGCCTTAATGAGGCTGTAGAGTTGCCTGATCAGGTTGGCCGCTAACTCGGTCTCATGCGCTAGTCCGCTGATGGAAACCTGCCCACCTCTGGTGTTTATTTTTGTTCCCGTTGATTTTTCTATGGCAGTTAAATTGACATTTTGCTGGCCATAGAGTTCTACAACGCCTTTAGAACTGTCAAAGTCAAGGCTGATCGTCGTTTGCTTAAGGGTGGTCACTTCAGCTCTTCGGCGATAATTTTCTGAATATTGACCAGGGTTCGGTCACGTAGTTGTCTGCCATTAATAAAGACAGTTGGCGTGGCGGATACCCCTGCATCGCGGCCATTCTGAAAGTCCATGGTAACTCTGTCCTTGGCCTCATTGGAGTTCATCTGTTTCTGAAATAGGGGCATGTTAAGGCCTAATTGCTTGGCAAATTTATCAAAAGAATCGTTTGCCAACGTCTGGTAGTTCTCAAATAGCAGATCATGGTATTGCCAGAATTTACCCTGTTGTTGAGCGGCATAACTGGCTAGGCCTGCAACCGCAGCAAAACGATGGCTTTGCAGCGGGAAATGTTTAAAAACGATTTTTACGGTTTCGGGGTTTTGTTCAAGTACCTGTTCGAAAAGCTCACCGAGCTTTGCGCAGTGAGGTCATTGAAAGTCGCTAAAGACCACAATTGTGACAGCCGCTTGTTCGGTACCGAGAAAAGGAGAGCCATCAATGTTGATGTTCTGGACAAAGTCGACAAGAACTTCCTGGACTTTTTTGGATTTACTGCTAGTCAGCCAGATTTTGTCACCAGTGGCGGAAGCATAGATTGCATCGAACTCGGCTGACACGGTTAGTTTGTCTTGTTCGCCATTTTCTTTGTAAATATTGATTTGACCACCTTCGCTCAGCACAAAGGTGTATTTGCCGTCTGCTGAGCCTGTAACCGCAAGGGGCGAGGTCATGGTCTGGTAACTTTTAGCTGGTGTCTGATACACTTTAGCATAGGAACCAGGCACACAAAAAATTAAGGGCGCTAAAAGCAGGCATGTCGTAATTTTTTTCATCTATTCTCCTCTATGTAAAAGTAAGATAACTTTTTTAAAGCCGTTATCTTTAAGTGGCAGCCGATGTTACCCAGAAGAGGGTGGTCTTCGCTGGTATATTTTCACAACATAGTACTCTATAAGGTCTTTCCCGAACATTATCAAGTTTGATAAACCTCTAAAAGGGATTTTTTTGCGCAGGAAAGTCTGGTCAGGCAGGAAAACACTCAATAAACTCGGCGAGATGCAGGCATTGGGATGTGGGCTGCGTTTTTGTCATGGCTGATTTCCATTGGAGCAAACAGCCCGAGCACGTTGTGACAATATATTTTGCATTCAGTTGACGGACGTTGTTCACTAAAGAGTCATTCACTTGAGCTGCAAGTTCTGGGTGGCTGATATGAAACAATCCGCCTTGACCGCAGCATTGCGGACCGTTGGGCAGTTCTAATGGAGTAATGCCGGTGGTAGTTTGCAGAAGTTCTCTCGGCTGCTGTGTTATTGGCGGGTATGGTGCAGCCCCATCTGGATGTCCGTAGCGAAGGTGACATGGGTCGTGGTAGAAAAACTGCTGACTGCTGCCAGGAGGTTTGTGGTCGGTGGGTAAAGTGTCGGTCTGCCTGTTTTTTAAAAGAAACGATGAGAATTCGCAGAGACGTTGAGCAAACTGATCGGCCTTTTTTTTCCAGAACTCATCATGCTTGAATAATTCAGGGTACTGCCGAAGGGCTGAATAGCAGGTGGAGCATGAAGTGAATATGGGGAGATTGGCGATCTCTCCAGTGCTGAAGGCGTCAATATTGTCTTTGGCAACTTTAATGGCCTTTTCATAGTCACCGGCACTCAAACTTGCCATGCCGCAGCAGCCCTGTTGTGTGGGTGTAAAGGTCTCTAGGCCGCAAAGTTTCTTTAAGAGTGTGGTTGATGAACTGGCGATACCAGGTGAGAGGTGATTTGCCAGGCAGCCAGTGAAATACAGTACTGAATTCTTGGGTAGAGTAGTAGGCGATTTGTTTTTTTGTGTATCGATAAAACTTTTATTGGGCATTGTAATGGATAGGTCAAGTCCAGCCAGACGAAGATTAAGGCCGCTTTCCGCCGGTAACTGCGCTTTATTGGGGGCTAACTCTGTAATGCTTGTTATCGTTTTCAGTAAAATTGGTGAACCAAGGAGTTGACGAATGAATTTTTTTTTGAAACTATCTTTGTCAAACTGTTTGATGTTCGAGCGGGCCGCAATAATTGTTGCGGGGATGTCAATACCTCGCGGACAGGCGTTGCGACAGGCTCCGCAGAGCAGGCATTTGGACAGAATGTCGCCAAACTCGGCGGTTTTAGGATTCGTGAGTTTGGCGAGCAGATGGATTCGTCCTCTGGCCGTTAGCGTTTCTCGACCGGTTGCCTGAAATATCGGGCAAACAGGCACACAGGAGCCGCATTTTGCGCATTGTACGTTGTGAGGGTTTTCTGTTTTCATTAGGCCTGGGGCGACCCTGGTGAAAAATAGTTTTGGGGGCGCATTATTTTAGTTGTGCTTTTATTTGAAGGGGCTAACTTAAGTCTCAGGGCTCAAACTATACCATTTTTTACCTACCACAGGAACCAATTTACCAATCTTCTAAATGCAAAAATAATGGGCTTAAAAAACGGTACATTGGGGAATGATCGTTGGCGCTCAGATCTGTGATGCTTTTTCAGAACTTATGACTTTGCTCTGGAGAACGCCTAACATGACAGCATCTGAATTATATGGGCCTGCATTTAAGGAGCATTAGACTGTAAACGGTATGGCGGAAAGAAGATTCGTAGTGGCGGGAACTTTTATCGACGGCAGCGGAGCCGATGTGCGGCGGGGTGTGTTCCTGGAGGTTACCAACGGTAGTATCTCCTCCATTGGCCCGGCAGCAGATCTCCCCTCTGCGGGCGGGGCAGTAATTGATGACTTTTCCCACTGTATCATTTTGCCGGCACTGTTTGACTGTAGTGTGTCTCTGTCGAGATTGCCCTCGGTGGATGGAAGGGCGCGTGCATCCTTTGAAAAAGCCACTCCAGCCCAAAAAGCTGCCATAGTGGGGCAGCATATTTTGTATTGTCATATGCACGGGCTGCTGGGAGTTGCCGACTGTGATGATATGACCAATCTGGTGAAAGGCTATCAGGATGAAGCAACACAGGGGGGTCTAATCGACGTCTGCACATCAGGCCGTCTCTACCGGAGCATGGAGGATTGTGCTGATGGCAACGCCGCTGACAATGATTACCTTAAAATCGCTTATTCAAACAGCGTTGAAAGCGAGGATCTCTCTCCTTTTCGGCTTGATTATGCCGACCTGTGCCGCCTTTTGGAGCACCGAGGGCAGAAAAAGGCGGTGGTGGTGGCAAACGGTCGGCAGATGGTGGATGAGGCAGTTGAGGCCGGTTGCGATGCCATCGAACAGGGATATGGCATGGGCGAGGACACGCTCAGGAAGATGGCCGATAAAAATGTGCTGTGGATTCCCAGCTTGTTGAGGGCCAAGAATGCCCTGGATGGTTCATGTGCTGGTGGCACTGTCTGTTGCCGTTTCTCCCACCGTTATGTGGCACCGGGAAAGCCGAGGCCTGGTGCGGAGGCTTTCTGGAAAAAGAGGCTCTCAGAACAACTGACCAAACTACAGTATGCCAGAAAAATAGGTGTAAGAACGGCTATAGGAACTGGAGCAGGTAGTGCCGGCATACTGCACGGTGAATCGATTGTCGAGGAGATGAAGTTGTTTGTACGGGCCGGGTATTCACTTGAAGAGACTATCCGGTGTGCATCGGAAACCGGGGCCAGATTCTTTGGCGTGGAAAAACTTGGCATGCTTGCCGTTGGACGGAGCGCTACGTTCCTTGTTGCCAGGGGGACAATACCGCAGCTGCCAAGAAAACTCTCCTACCTGGAAGGCATCTTTGTTGACGGCAAGCCCAGTTCCACATATCGAAAAAACCCTGTTAAGACCCTGTAGGTAGGAGTTTTGCACTGCCTGACACAAATTAATTTGAAACTACGGTAAGGAAATAAGAATGGAAGAATTATTCATGAACAGATGTGAACCATGTAAGTCTGGTGCTGTTCGTCTTAATGGTGATGAGATAAACGAATTACTGAAGATGGTGTCGGGGTGGCTGGTTATCGAGATTGAATCAATAGCGCGGCTGCAGAAAGAATATACCTTTAAGAATTTTAAGCAGGCGATAGCGTTCACCAATAAGATTGGTGAGGTGGCGGAGTATATTAAAAAACTGACAGGACTGCCTTTTAGTTCTGCCCGCAATAAGTTTGCGGCAATTGCCGCTCCTGACGCAATTGTCGGAACACACGGTGCCTTGAAACAGTTGGCGGTCAGTTTGATGAAGATAGCTAAGGATGTGGCAATTTCCATTGGTGGGGCTAGTGGTGGTTTTGAGTTGAATGTCTTTAAACCGATGATAATTTCTAACTTTCTTCAGTCAGCGAGGCTGCTTGCTGATAGCTGCCGGGCTTTTACTGAGAATTGTGTGTCGTTACTTGATCCTGGAACTATGCTTGCCACTAAAAGCTGAGGGCATTGATGTTGATGGGGTGGTGATAATCGCTTGGTTTTACTCAGAAACTAACGATAGGTTCAATGACGAGTTCGCCCTTGCTGATGCCGGTTTCACCCGTAAGCTCATAACGAACCTCAAACTTCTGGCTGTCCAGATTGTCGTTGTCGATAGATAGCTGCTGGTTGCGCACTAACAAGATTTTGTAATGAATAACATCTGTTGGTTAATTTGGGGTTCAGGGGGCGGTTCGAGTTTTTTATGGTTTCCTGTAATCCTTCTTGGATGGCTTCCAACTGTTCACGGCACTCGGCTGTGTTTAAGTCAAAAATATTAGTGATAGAAATTTTGAGTTGGCGAAAGTTAAAAGTGGCAATTTCCCCTAGTTCAGCAATTTCTCGAAGATTTTTGGGCAGTGACTCAGAGTCGGTCTGGATATTTTGTAAAAGTTTCTGTTCCAGGTCAAAAAGTTCTTGGCCAAGAGTGATCTTTATTCTGCCGGAGAAGCTGCTGGAGTCGGCAGTCAGTTGTCTGGTGCCGATATTTAGCGCAATACAGTTTGTGCCTTTAT